>JACQWN010000591.1 GCA_016209245.1 Bacteroidia bacterium | reverse complement strand
AAGATGCAATGTTCTGTCCGGTTATAATAATGAAACATCTATGATGTTAATCGGAAACTTGATAATACTTTTTTAACTTCGAAGAAGTTGCAGTTTAATTATATTTAAATTTATTTGATATTTTTGAGGGGAATTTATCCGCATGATAATCCCTGTTTAAACTTCCACACAACTAATGGGGGTAACAACACTCATCCGTATTATGCCCCATTAGGCCATAATGACGGGACCATTTATCAGGCTCCGTGGACAGATTCTCAGGGTGGAAACGAAACCCGTCCCAAAAACGTGTATGTGAATTACATTATAAAATATTAGTGGTGAGTGATGAGTTAAGAAATTTGTATATTTGAAAAATTGAAATAAATAATTGAACCTATGAAAAAAGCTACATTATTATTTTGTGCATTATGGTTTGCATTATCAAGCCCCGCACAGCAAAAAGCAGTAAGCATTAACGAAACCGGGGCAGCGCCCGATGCTTCATCAATTCTTGATGTGCAGTCAACGACAAAAGGTATTCTTTTTCCAAGAATGACATCGATGGCAGACAGGTTAGTCGCACTACTTTTTCCGACTTATATTATGTTATTAGTATCAACTGGGGTGCCGGTGATTTGATGACTACTTTTCATCTGCCTGATCTCCGGGGAATGTTCATAAGAGGCGTTGATTACACTGCTGGAAACGACCCTAATAAAATCACAAGAAATTTTCAGCATACAGGGGGAAATTCAGGAAATAATATTGGGAGTTTGCAGGAGGATGCGTTTCAAGGGCATAAACATCAGTTGTTTGATGGAGAATCTTCCAATACATATGCAAAAGAAACCGTTGATTTTGTTCAAGGAAGTGGAATCGGTGCTATTCGTTGGTGCTCAGCTCAAGATCATAATTGTATTACGGCGCCAACAACTGATAGTGCAAACGGCACTCCCCGCACCACAAGCGAAACCCGTCCCAAAAACGTATATGTTAATTATATTATTAAATATTAACTTTGTAACGAAAAAAAATAAAACTATGGAAGCAATTAAAATAAATGTAAACAAGAAGATGGACGGATATTCTTTTAGCATTACCCCAACCATCAGAAGATTAATCAGGTCATTATTTCCTGATTCGCATCCCGCCAACGGAATTTTTGTGGCTTATGACACCAACAGCGATATTGAACTGTATGTAGGCAAACTCGAAAATTATATTTATCCTGCATTGCTTGGAATTAACAACCCGACAGACCTAAATAAGAAGATAAATGAAATTCTTTTTATTGACATTCAAACCGGCAACGTACTTGCAAAAATAAATCCATGAAAAAGAATTATCATCTTTACTTAGGCAAAGCAGGACACTTGGCAGTAATGTCCGAATTTTTAACTCGTGGATGGAATGTTGCTATTCCGGAGGTTGATATCGGTGATGATATTTTTGTTGTTCAAGACGACAACGGCACTTTAAAGCGTGTGCAGGTTAAAACCTCCACTTCAACCGAACGGAAAAATAATTTTAGCGGACAGTTCAATGTTCCAATTTCTCAACTTCGTGACTATATAGTTAACTTCCCGGTTTATTATGTATTTGTGGTACGGCATCAAAACAGTTGGACAATACCTATTCTCATCAGACAAGATTATTTGATTGACCATTTTGACAATGATAAAATAGGTTCAGAACATGAAGGCATATTAAACCTTTATTTTTCTTACTCCGAAACAAAAGTTGAATGTTCAGGAATTGATTTTACAAAATATATCGCTGACTTCACCGATTTTCCCTTGATTGAACAGTAGCCCCAAAAACGTCTATGTGAATTATATTATAAAATATTAAAACTATGAAAAAAACTACATTATTATTTTGTGCTTTATGGTTTGCATTATCAAGCAACGCACAGCAAAAAGCCGTAAGCATTAATGAAACTGGGGCAGCGCCAAACAATGCATCAATTTTGGATGTAAGTTCAACAACAAAAGGAGTGTTATTTCCGAGGATGAGTTCTGTACAAAGAGATGCGATAGTAAATCCGCCCGAAGGCTTGGAAATCTATAATATTTCCAGGAAATGCAAGGAGATTTTCACTGGTACACGATGGACTAGTTCTGTCCCAGCTGGATCTATTCAACCATTTGTCGGGGACACAGCTCAAATTCCTGAGGGTTGGCTCTTGTGTGATGGAGGTGAAGTTAGCCGTACTTTATATGCCGACCTTTTTATTTCCATTGGTATTTCATGGGGTGCAGGAGACATGGTAAATACATTTCACCTTCCCGATCTGCGAGGTTATTTTCCACGCGGTGTTGACGGTACTGCCGGAAACGACCCCGATGTAGCCACACGAACAGCCATAAATGTAGGTGGAAATACAGGGAATAATGTTGGGAGTTTGCAAGCAGATGTAATCGCTAACCATTCTCATGCGGGTTTATATTCTCCAGCAACATCAGGTGGTAGTAATAATACGACTTGTATTAATTCAACATACAGTAGCAATGCTTCAAATTCAATGCTATATCTCTCGGGAGAGACAGGTAGTGTTCATCTTACTGTTCCGCAAAGTTCAGAAACCCGCCCCAAAAACGTGTATGTAAATTATATTATTAAATCACAAGCATTGCGTTAAGAAAAATTTAAAATTCTGAACATATTGTAAATACAGGCAATATATAACGTTCTTTGATTTTACGATATAAAATCATTTATTGCTGATAAAAATCAGCAACTATGATTAAAGACAAGTTTGTATT
>JACQWN010000590.1 GCA_016209245.1 Bacteroidia bacterium | reverse complement strand
CCGTCTTTTTTCCCGCTCTTGCCCATTTAACCCTTTAAATCGTCAACAATATTCGTAGCATCTTTAATTTCTTTCGTAATATTTGTGGCAGTCTTTTGCAGTTCATTCACTTTATCAATAATTTCCGGATTACCCTGAGTTATTTCTTTTTTATATCATCGGTGACTTTCTTTAATTCACCTACACTCTTGCCTAATCCACGTGCAATTTCAGGGATTCTCTTTGCCCCAAATAACAGAAATGCGATAAATATTACAAATAAAACTTCAGATGTACTAATAAACAGCAACATAAAAAGAAAATTTATTGAACTGTATTTTTTACAAAAATACATTAATTTCGTAACTTCTCAAAAAATTGTGGTAGATGTTCAAAATACAATTGATATGAGATTCCGAATCCCGAAACTTCGCATACGCATGTGCGGGATTCGGAATGACAGTTTTGTCTAAAATATTTTGGGAAGCGGGGCGTTTTGCCTTGGGCAAAACGCCCCGCTTCCCGACAAAAAAATTGAATGTCATTCCGAGCGATAGCGAGGAATCCACCTTTGTTTTTGAGAGGATATAAATATTTTTTAAAATTTATGCAACCTTTTATATAATCTTAGCGTCTATCAAATTGTTATGCCTTTATAATATTGTATAATTTTTTAAAATATAAATTTATGAAATATATTAATCATCTCAGCATCGGGACAATTACCCCCCCCCTCCATTTCGCTAATAATCAGCGGATTAGCTGTTTGCGTAATGGCTTTTTTATTTAATAATGATGCCTTTGCCCAGGCGGGGGAAAAATTTGCTACCGGCGGTAATAACCTCGTCGACGAGGATTTTCTTGGATCGAAAAATAATGCCGCTTTACTGATAAAGACGAATAATACCTCAAGGGGCATTATTACTTCTAAGGGATATTGGGGCATTGGAACGCTGAAACCGGGCTACCCGCTTGACGTCGCAGGCAGGGCGCATTTTAGCAGAAATACGTACATTGACAGCACGTTGTTCGCCCTGAACCTCGAGACGGCGCTGCTGACCAAAACAGCATCGCTGCTTGTTCTGCAGAATGCCGTTATAAATGGTATAGTAACAATCGGTAATATTTTAACGCTTGATGGCGCTGCCGGCAGCATTACATCGGCGACAGGCGCTGTTAGCTTTCAAGACGACAACCTGGTAACCACAGGAGCGGTTGCTATCGGTTGTCTTTCCCCTGCATCCGGTTATAAGCTGGATGTTAACGGAGCGGCAAAATTTCTTGGCCCTTTAACAATAGGGTCAAGTATTATTATTGACGGCAGCACCGACCAGATTAGTTCTACCTCCGGAGCAATAAATTTTGGTAATACAAATATTACTACCGGCGGAAGCATTACTGCGGCTAATATTATTTCGACGGGCGCTAACCAATTTAATAACCTGTATGTATCACATGATCTCGAAGTCGGTAGTAATATAAAATGCCTGGGAGAATACAACGGTAACAAAATTTTTGCGAATCAGCTTTCTATTGGAGTACAAAACCCGCAGGCACCGCTCGATGTGCAGGGCGATGCTATTATACGCGGATGGATTTATGCCCAGAACGGCGTTGTGGTGGGAAAACGCTTCGAAGGGCAGAAGATCGAGACCGACACGGTAAAGACGAATAAAATGCTTGTTGACACAATGCAAACTGATAAGGCGATCATAAGGATAGCACTGTCGGACAGCATTAAAGTGATCGAATATGCCGACATGAAAAAAATAATGAGCAAATCGCTTATATCCGACTCGGTATATTCCGAAAAAATGGCGGCTCAGACTGTCGAGGCTGACAAGTATATTAAGACAAGCACCATAACCATTGACGGGGAGAATGGAACGATTACAAACCAGAACAACCTGATAAATTTTGTAAATACAAATCTTAAGACATCCGGCAACGTTAATGCAGGGAATATTAATGCATCAGGAACCTTAACGGCTGGTAATATGAATGTTTCGGGTCAAACATCTTTTAATGAACTACAGGTTGCCAATGAACTGCAAATCGGGAATTCCACCTTGTTTCTTTCGTCCGACAATACGGGTACAGAAGCGCTAAACAGCATTTATACCGACGACGGCGATCTGCGGATACAGAGCGAATGGGGCGACCAAACGACCAGCCATAATACCATAATAAACTATAATAATTATGGAAATGTAGGAATTGGAACGGATATGCCTGATTCAAAATTAGAAGTTGAAGGCGACATCCGTATAAATGACCATCCATTATATTTACGTTATACCGGTAATTATCATGGTTTAGGCTATTTTTATCAATATGCTTCCAAAACTGTTGATGGGCCGGTATTATTTGGCTGGGGTGGCGGTGCACTCGGTTCAAACAGTGCCGTAAATACAAATATTGCTTTACAATGGGATAACGCTCAAAATATCTATCTTCCCGGGGTACAAAGTATAACTTCCGATTATATGATTGTAATAGACGAAACATCAAAAAAGCTTGGTATGAAGCATCTTGGCGGGCTAGCCGGGCTTGGCCAGTGTATTACAACCGATCAGTATTGCAATGTCAATTTAACAAATACTCTCTCGATTGGAGGCACCGATTTTAATATACAGGGGAAAAGAGCACTTGTGCATGATGGCTATCTGGGAGGCGCCGATTTGCTGGCAATAAATTATGCAGGCGATTTTGCAGACGGTGTTGTTATTGACGGCCCGAAGACCGTCATTAATGGTAATATTGGTATTGGCACCTCTTCCCCTCTCGATAAATTTCAGGTCGGAGATAAAGAAAATAAAATAAACATAGGAAGCGGACCGATGGATGAATATATATGGTGGTGCAGGCACTACATCGGATTCAATGCAGCCCGTACAGGTAATGAATTGACATTTCACAGAACTGGAGCCAATGACGGAGGCGCTGCAATTCTGACCAATGCATTTGGGAACATGTATTTTATTAATGTGCCGAGCACTGGAGGACAGAATGACAGAACTTTAACTAATGCGCAAATGGCGGTACAGGCTAAGATGACTGTTTTGAGTAATGGGAATGTCGGGATTGGAACAACTTCACCTTCCAGCAATTTACATATT
>JACQWN010000589.1 GCA_016209245.1 Bacteroidia bacterium | reverse complement strand
TCGCATCATTACCCCCTCCGTGATTCTTTTTTTATTGAGCAAAATAAGCTTGCCCAAAATCACCTGTAATAAATAAAAGACTGTCAATAATCTTCAAGGAATATACAACTCCATGATCCATTCCGACACCTACTTTATGCCATGTCTGAGCAGAAGAAAAAATAGAGACAGAAAGCAGAAATGATATAATTATAATATTAATTTTTAGAAACATATAACAAAAATTTAATTATTATTCAATATTTATTTAATTACAATTAATCGTTTTGTTTCAACAGGTTTATCATCTAAAACCAATCTATAGAAATATATACCATTATCAAGATTTTTAAAATCTATTTCCAGACTATTTTCTTGTTCAGAAAGCCGGTAAGAATTAATTTTTCTGCCGGTATTGTCGAAGATATCAAGCCGGGCATCTGTGCAATTTTCAGGCAACTGATACCAGATTACCGCATTCTCTTTTACCGGATTAGCCGAAGAACCAAATAAATAGTTATTTGCTTGTTTTTGTGATTCATTTTGTGTTTTATTAACCGGTATGTTTAACGATTTGGGTAAAGAGAGGGATTGCTCACAATAGTCATCAAGCTGAATATTATAAAGTATTCCAAGAATAGCCTGAGCCATAGTTGAAGCTAATGAAGAACAGTTATATGCAATGTTCCAGACCATACTATCCTGCTGAGGCGTTAAATCAAAAATCGTCAGACTGTCGGTTATTAGCGCCATACGTAATTCGGCAAGTTTTATAAAATCTTCATCCCATCCGGCATCAGCGAGAATATTCAGTTTTTCCTCTGTTTTTGTAACATTTCCTTGGGTCAGATAGTGTCCGAACAATATTTCTGCCGACTGTAATGAATTTTCCTGTTCCAGAAACTGCACAGCCGTCTCAACCGAATCGGATTTAAACCAATGATTTACCGCTTCATTCAATAAGTTGCTGCGTTCAACCTCGAAATATTGAATTTCCCGACTAATTGTAGTAGGTGTCCTGTAAGCCGGATTAAACAGTTGAAGCTCCTGAATTTGTTTCGCTATGCCTTTGGGAAGCTCTGCTAATTTTATATCAAGCTCTTGTTTTACATTGTCGGATACCGGAAGATTAGGAGTCATAACTTCTTTAAAAATACCCGGCGGTGTAGGTTTTTGCCGGTTAATAAAAGGAATTATGACTTGGTCGGATAACGGCGAATGGCTGAGCATCATATTTTTAAGCTGGCCGGCCGGCATATTGCTGTTTATTGCATTTATTAAGCCTGTAGTATTTCCATTATCAAGGTTAGCTTCCACTTCACTCAATTCCTGCTTCAATGTCAGGATATTATCCGATATATCACTTAATAATGCTTGATATGAGATAGGCGGATGCCCTGTCTCCGGATAACACGACCCGCTGCCAACCGTATAATCTTTTGTTGATTGATTATCAAATAGATTATCTTGTTCTGTAAGAATTCCATCAGGAGTAGGTTTTGTACTTAATGGGCTATGATGATGCACATACATAAAGGAAATATTTTGAGAATATATTTGTTTTTTATCTGGATTTATAAATTCATTTCCTGCAGGTTTATGATGGTTATATAAAACTTGTTCGCCTTGTTGAGGAAATGCCGTTCCTGAAACACGAAGATTTTTATCATAAGGAGCAAAAGGAATAAAGTTGTTACATTTTATCTTAACTCCAGGATTTTTTTGTTGTGCATTAATTCCTTGGTAACACGAAGTAAAAATATTGCCACCTGCCTCAAAACCTATTGTACCGGAATTTCCGATCCCCAAAGTGCTAAGAGTATTCAAATAAACACCACATCGAAGTTTATTAAAAGTATTATCTTTAATATCAAAACCGGTTGCTCTTATTATATATATTCCATACGGGTATTCTGCCAGTGCAACTTCAGATTTTTGGAAATTATTATTTTTTATAATATCTCCTTTTCCGTCAATTATACCAATACCGCGGTGGGTCATATCTTCAAATTCATTATTTTCAATATCAGAGGAATAGCTAAATGAAGCGACAGAATTATCAACATGAACGCCTGCGCGAAGATTTGAAAATTGATTATCCTTAACAATAATTTTTGAATCATAAGCTAATATTCCGAATTGAAGATTATCAAATGTGCACCCTATTACTTCTATGTAGGGTTTCTTTTTATATGCAATAATTCCGTAAGATGACCTGCAAAGCGCGTTTGCATCCGGGAAGAACGGGTTATGCAATTTCATGGAAGTTGTACTATAATTTATGGGGTTTGCCGAATTATAGTACGGATCGCGCAGGGATGGATCGCAGGAAAATGTACAACCTTCAAGGGTACATGTATTAGAGACGGTACAATCCCAAATACGGATATTTGTCGCGTTATTGATAAATTGGGTATTTGTCGCCTGCAGGATGCCGCCGCCATTTTCCAAAACATGCCCGTTATACTGAAACCCGCCGGTTACCTGTACAAGCTTGGTTTTTCCGAGAATAACAGCATTATGAGCAAAACGGATAGTGCTGTTATTAAGAATTAATTTTCCGGTATATGTTGCCGAAGTGGAATTATATTTACCCCATACTTCTATACCCTGCCACATCATTCCTGCGCAATAAGCGACCCCTTTATAAAAGCCTTCGAATTCCCGCAAAGTTGCATTGCTGATATTTAATTCAGCGCCTCTTTCGACTATAATTTTTCCCTGTGGGCCGAAGTAAACCGTAACCCCGTTATCAATATAAAGTTTAGCGCCAGGTTTAATTGTAATCGTTCCTTTAACATAGATTGGAGAAGTTGTCCAATGAACGCGTTACTCCCTGTAATTTCATGATTAATGTATGTGTAATCATCAAAATCGGCAAAACAGCAATCCCAGTTATAACTCTGAGTAGAAGGAATAATATATATGATTTTAGACTTGGCAGCGAAACAAATATTTGAAGGCGTCATCGTTACAGTGTAATAACCGGGATTTGAATATATATGGTTGATAATAGTTGGCGGATCTATTGTCGGAGCCGGATAGTTTACAGAGGTACCGTCTCCGAAAGATAATACACCGGAGCCAGGGTTAAAAACACCTGAAATCGTAAAGGGAACTTCCTTATCTTCACAATTATCGAATTCGTTAAAAGTAAAATCAGTATATATCTGTGTCACGTTTACAGTGACAGCAACAGGACATATCCATTGATCAATAAACAGGTAATATGTAGTGTTCTCAAGGGGCGATGCGACAGGATTAAGTATCGTCGTACTTGAGAGACCGGTTGCAGGTGTCCAGGAGAAAGTATGACCGGTTGTAGTAATCTGGTCAAAGCAGGTTGGTTTTAATTCCACGCTTTCTCCCTTGCAAATTGTCTTGTTAGTAAAAATTATCGGAATAACTTTTACAGTATTAATATATGCATGGATTTCTCTAGGATATGCCAGTTGACATTCCGCAAATAAAAACATACAGATTCTTTCCCATGGTTCAGTACTACAAAAAGATTTTGAACTATGAAAATAATCTTCAATATTGCTTACATCCAGTTGATCAATTACTTGCTTATTATATTCAGTATCGAAAGTAAAAGTACCTGGGGGTTCATAATTAGAATTACAAGTATAATATGATTCGTAAGTAGTAGCATCTGTTAAACAAACTTCAAAACTAAAATTATCACATAAATTTCCTCCCATAGGTGATAAAAAATAGTCATATTCCAGGAAATACATTTTATCAGTTTGTAAATTAACACAAGATACAATTCCTTCCGCATAAAGTGACTCAGAAGTACTTCTTGAATATAGATGCGCCTGAGTTGGAGGTACACAACCGGTACATAAATCCGGAGTTCCAAAGATGCTTCCCCAACCATCAACACGATTATCGCTAAATGTATAATAATCCCAATTAGGAACATTAAAATCATCTGGAGTATATGAATCAAAATCTCCATTATATACCTTATTACATCCACCGATGATTATACAATCACTTGATGTCATGTATCCTCCCTCGCACGGACTACTTTTCAAACAAATAGTGACATTTTCATTTTCACCGGTTATTTTTATATAATATTTTTGGTTGACAGATAAAGAATAAAATCTAAAATCAATCATTGTTTCGCTAATATCAATTAAATTAGCACAATCACTTGTGAACAGTGAAACATTCGAATTTAACGGTTCTATTCTCATGTCAATTATGGAATCGGAAGCTATGAAACTAAACCATATTTTCTCTTCAACGGGAAATGTGACAGATTCGCAACTATCCTTAACAATTAGTTCAATAGCATTATTGCAGGTAGTTCCAGGCATTGCCTGCATTTCAACCGGGGCGCTTAACACCGATGTATTTCCTGCCCCGTCCGTTGCTGTTGCTATAACATATTGCCAACTGAAATTAGTAATAGTAGCCGACCAGTTCCCCGCTCCATCGGCCGTTACTGTAGTCAAATATTCATTGGCATTCTCGGGGCCAGTGCTGCCGAAAACTTCGATAATATCACCGGGCTGCGATGTGCCGGTAACAGTGTTGCCGGTGAAGCCGGTTATAACAGGAGATTGTTTATTCATATTTGCGTCAGTTGCAAGAAATATTCCAACAGGGTTATTATATATTATGTTGCCTGAAATACGGTTATTATTACAATCCTGGAAAACAATTATACCTCTTTGACCACAATTTGTTATCTTATTGCCTAATCCGGGTTGGGTGCCTCCTATTGTATTGTCCGAAGCGCCGGATGCGACCAGTATGCCAAAATTTTCAATCCCTTGAATAATCTCTGTATTATCGGTTCCTATTGTATTGCCGGTTATCAGCCCATTGTACGAAAAGGCAATATATAATCCGGTGGTTGCAAGAGTGTTACCGCCATTGTTAATATTAATCATTATATTATCTGATAATGTATAATTATGGCACCAGTATAGAAAAATTCCCCAGTTTAAAATATTTCTTATCTGAAGTCCTTTGACAATACAATTATCCACCTGGTCAATATTAAGTCCTGTTCCTAAACGATCCTGTCCGTGAATAATTATTGCCGGCGCACCGGTCAAATATCCGGTTTGAGTTGTGCCGTCAAGGGTTATCTGATTGTGGAATGGTGGTAGTTCCTGGTTTAAAAAAATAACATACGGGCCGGTGCCGGCTATGTTAAAAACAATAATACAAGGCCCGGGCGAGTCATTCGCTTTGCGTATTGCCCACTGCAACGTGCCGTACATGTCGGGGTCGCAGAGGCTGTCTACGAAATTGTATTGGTCAGTAAACGGATTTGGATCGCTAATTTTGGTTACTACCAAAGTATCCATATCCACAGCGTGAATGCTAATTGCTGACAGACAAAGCAATATGGCTGCCAATGCCGGTTTTAAAACTAATTTTTTCATAAATTTCGGTTTTAAAGTTAATATTTTTTATTATCTATTTTGTAAAATAAATTACCTGGCTATTTTGCCCGCCTGTATCTGTCACATACAGACTTGCAACTGCGTAATCGTTCATCTGCTGCGATGTTACAGGTACGATGAATGATGATTGTATACCATAGACGGGGAATTGTTGTCCCCCGTATTCAACGGCATACCCATCACCTGTATTGACAATACCGGCTTCAACAGTCAAAATATCGCCCTGCCCTTGTACAGAGCCGAATAATAAATGCACAACCGATGCCTGACTGACATCGTTAACCTTAAAGCTGACATTGTATTTGTCGGGGTTACCGGTGGGATTGTTTACATCTACAACAGGTATTAATGTAAGGTCCAAAAGCCGCACCGTTGATGTCTGCGCTGTTGTTATAAGCGAGTGGCTTACCATACAAACCAGTAAAAAGAAAAATTTTGTCTTCATAATATATTTATTTAATTGGTTATACATCGAAAAGACTTGTTCATAACAAAAGGAAGAAATTGAAACTGTTCGCCAAATTGGAAAAAACCGGATTTGCCGGAATAAATATTTATTGGAATTAAGAGAAAATCGCGGAAATAGATTGTAAAGGCTGGATTTTTTATAATATATATATATTTACTCCCACGTGGGTTTCAGTGCTGTAAACATAGGGGTTCTATTCAAAGGAGGAATATACATTATCTATATTTTTATTTTACAAATATACAACATATTTTTATTACACAAGTTTTTGAACAAATTTTTTAAAAAATATTTTTTAAAAAAGCCCAATAGTTTGCTATATTTGGAATTTAATCCGGATACAGACGATAATACGGGTTAATCGGTTAATAACTAATGATTATGTGTTATATACCTGTTTGATATGAGGCACTTTAAATAAAAAATTGACAAGATGAAGACAAAGGATTTAATTGTATTAATCGTATTTTGTTTTTCACTTTTTTCTTATGCCGGGGTGACCGATAGCCTCGTTAAAGTTCTGTATTCAGCTAAAACAGATACTACCAAAGCCCGCCTCTGCCTTGAAATCGGCGAAAAATACGAAATAATAAACCCCGATTCGGCTATCTATTTCTATAATCAATCTCTTCGCCTGACAAAATCCCCAAATTTCAAATCCCAAATCCCAAATTTCAAATCCCAAATCCCAAATCCCAAATCCCAAATCTTATACGCTCAAGCCCTCACATCTATCTCTTGGGTTTACGGCAATTACTTCTACCGATACGATACTGCTATCACACTGTCAAACAAAGCGCTGTTAATTTTTAACAAACTTGCTAAATCAGACGATAAAGAATTTGCAACTAAAGCCCATAAAGGCATTGCCGGTTGCTTCAATAATATTGGAAATCTATATTTTTTTCAGAATAATTTCTCACAAGCAATAAAATATTATCAAAAATCCTTAAAATATTTTAAAAAACTTGGCGACTCGCCCGACCAAGCGACAGCCAAGGCTGGTAAAAAAGGGATGAGCCGTTGCTTCAACAATATAGGAAATCTACAATATAGTCAGGGAAGCTATCCCCAGGCAATGGAATATTATCAAAAGTCTTTAAAAATCTTTGAAGAACTTGGAGACCAAAAAGCAATGAGCGTTTGTTTATTTAATATTGGAATTATATATAATTGTTTAGGAAATTATCCCTTGTCAATAGAATATTTTCAAAAGTCGTTAAAAATAAGAGAAGAACATGGCGACAAGCTAGGGATTTGTAATTGTTTGAACAATATTGGAAATGTACATTCTGATCAGAAAAATTACCAGCAAGCAATAGAATATTATCAAAAATCATTAAAACTTGTTCAGAGCGGAAGTGAAGGAACCGGTAAAAAAATTGAAGCTAATTTATACAACAATATTGGAAATGTATATAATTACCAGGAAAATTACTCACAGGCTTTAGAATATTATCAAAAGTCATTAATAATAAAAAAAGAACTTGATGATAAGAAAGGTATGGCTAATTGTTTTGGCAATATTGGATATATGCATAGTTATCAGGGAAATTACAAACAGGCAATAGAATATTTTAAAAAGTCTTTAAAAATTTGTGAAGAACTTGGCGATAAGCAAGGGATTGCAGTAGTTTATAATAGTATCGCCGTATTAAATATAAAATTAAAAGAATATAATAAAGCGCTTGGATATGCTCAAAAAGGATTAAATATAGCCGTAGAAATCGGAACTTTGATAAACGAAAATTCTTCCTATGAAGCGCTTTTTACCGCTTACGACAGCCTCAAAAATACTACAAAAGCATACTATTATTATAAACTTTACACCCAAACAAAGGACAGTTTATTCAATACCGAAAAGAACAAACAAATCACCGAAATGGAAGCCAAATACCAATCGGAAAAGAAGCAGAAAGAAATTGAACTGTTGAACAAAGAAAAACAATTACAGCAGACAGAAATGGCTAAAAAGCAGACAGAAATAAAACAGCAGCGCACACAAAAATATGCTTTTATTGCCGGGCTAGCCATGGTATTGGTGTTGACAATTGTTAGTTACCGGAGTTACAGACGGAAAAGGAAAGACAACATGCTGCTGGAAAGACAAAACCTTGAAATTACAATGCAGAAAGAAGAAATCGAATCACAGCGCGATGAAATAGTTATCCAGTGCGATACTGTTACCCAACAAAAAGAACAACTGGCGGAAACTCTGAATACCTTGCGCCAAACGCAGACACAACTCGTAGAATCCGAAAAAATGGCATCGCTTGGCAGTCTTGTGGCGGGTGTAGCTCATGAAATAAATACACCTGTTGGTATTGGAATAACTGCTTCATCATCTTTGGTTGAAGATACAAAGCAATTTGCAGAGCTTTATAAAAATCAGAAAATGAGGCGTAAAGATTTAGAAGAATATTTAGAAAATACATATAAAACAGGTAAGTTGATTTTTAATAATATGAACAGGACTGGTGAATTGGTTCAAAGTTTTAAGCAGGTTTCAATTGACCAGACTACTGAAAAACAACGAAAATTTAATCTGAAATCCTATTTACAGGATATAATACAAAGCATAAAACCAGAATTCAAAGGAAAAGCGATAAAGGTAGATATTGATTGTGATGAAAACATTGAAATAAACAGCTACCCTGGAGTTTTTGCACAGATTATTACAAATTTGGCATTAAACTCAATCAGGCATGGTTTCAGAGAAAGAGATGAAGGGGAGATAAGAATTACAGCCCATCCCCCAGCCCCTTCCCAAAGGGAAGGGGAGCAACCAAACTCCCTTCCATTTGTGGAGGATTTAGGAGGGGGTCTGATTTTACAATACAGCGACAACGGTTGTGGAATTTCCGATGAAAACCTCCCAAAAATCTTTGACCCGTTTTTCACAACGAATAAGCAAATAGGCACTGGATTGGGTTTGCATATAGTTTATAATTTGGTCACGCAAAAACTAAAGGGAACTGTGAATTGTGAAAGTAGGGAAGGGGTTTTATTTTCGGTTGAAATACCGATATAAACAACCCTTTACAATTCCTCACTAAAGAAGGATAACAATAGTTTCTATAAAATTTTTCTGTTTTTTTTAATTAATATCTATGAACATCAATAAAATTTGTCCGAATATTGGCGGATATCAACAAATTTCTATTCATATCATTTTTGTAATCAGTTTATTAATATTATTATATTCAAAATTAACAATAGCCAATAACCAATCAATTATTGATAGTCTGAAAAATGCTTTAAAATCCGCACAGGAAAAAGATAAAACAAAGATATTGTATGAAATAGCAGATGCTTATCTTGTTATATCACCTGAAAAAACAATTACACTAAGCAACAAAATATTAAAAATATTATCAATAAAAAAAGATATAGGATTAGAAAGTGATGTAATAATGCTTAAAGGTTTAGCATATTTTTATTTAAATAATTATGATAAATCTTTTAAATATTTTAATGATGCCTTAAATATTAGAAAAAAAATTAATGATAAAGCCGGTATTGCTTCAGCAATAAACAACATAGGACTGGTTTATAAAAGTAAAAAAAATTATGATAAAGCCCATAAATTCTTTCTAAGTGCTCTTGAAATATATAAGTCATTGAATAATAAAGAAAAAGTTGCATCAGTTTTTTATAATATTGGTACAATTTACAAAGCTAAAGGAAAATATGATATAGCTCTTGAATATTGTGATAAGGCTATTGAAATTTATAAAAAGATTGGCAATAAAATAAAAGAATCAACGATTCTTAATAGCATTGCTAATATTTATGTAAGCATGGCAGATTACCAAAAAGCGATTGAATATTTTTTTGCATCATTAAAAATAGACGAAGAATTAAACGACAAAAGAGGTATAGCAGTTTCATTTCGTAATATAGGAATAGTTTACGAAAAGTGGATGAAATTTGATGAAGCAATTGATTATTATCAAAAAGCTTTGGATATCCATAATAGAATTGGTAATAAAGAGGGTATGGCTACAGGATTGCATGATATTGGGATAATTTATGCAAACATAGGTAACCTAAAAGCCTCTCTTTTAAATTTTCAGAAAGCATTAAAAATTTATGAAAAAATAGATGAAAAACAGGGAATTTCTGTTACCCTGAATAATATTGGAAACGTCTATTTTATTCGGAAAGAATATGATAAAGCTATAATGTATTTTAAAAAATCTTTAAAAATTAATGAAGAATTTTGTTATTATGAAGGTATAGCATTTTCAATTAACAATATTGGTAATGTTTATGTAGAATGGCAAAAATACAATATTGCTATTGATTATTATAAAAAAGGACTTCAGATTTCACAAGACTATACTCTGAAACAAAATATTATGAATTATTATCTTTCTATGTCAGACGTATATTCTATAACAAAAGATTGTAAAAAAGCTCTTGAATATTATAAGCAATATACAACTTTAAAAGATTCCATTTTCAATGAAGAATCCCACAAACAAATCACAGAAATGCAAACCAAATACGAAACGGAAAAAAAAGAAAAAGAAATTGAGTTGTTGAATAAAGAGAAAAAGCTGCAAACAACCGAGCTCGAAAAAAAAGCTGTCGAAATTAAAAAGAAAAATATACAACGTAATGCTTTCATTGCAGGGTTTTGCCTGGTTTTGCTCTTGACGGCAATTGTTTATAGAAGCTATCGTCAAAAGAAAAAATCCAACAGAATGCTTCACGAAAAGAATATTCTTATAAGCAATCAAAAGGAAGAGATTGAACAAACTCTTGAAAAATTAAGAACTACGCAGTCACAACTGGTAGAATCCGAAAAAATGGCATCGCTAGGAAATTTAGTTGCCGGTGTTGCACACGAAATTAATACGCCTGTAGGAATTGGCATTACTGCATCATCGGCTTTGGTTGAATCAACAAAGCAGTTTGCCCTGATTTATAAAGAAAACAAAATGTCGCGCAAAGAGCTGGAGGAATACCTCGATAATGCATTTCAAACCGGTAAATTAATATTAAGCAATATGCAGCGCACAGGCGAGCTTGTGCGCACTTTTAAGCAAGTATCAGTTGACCAAATGACAGAAGAAAAACGAAAATTCCTTCTGAAATCATACCTCGAAGACATTCTGTTTAGCCTGAAACCCGAATTTAAAGGCAAGCAAATAACAACAGAAATTGAATGTACTAACGACCTGGAAATTGAAAGCTACCCAGGTATCTTTGCACAGATTATTACGAATTTTGTGTTGAACAGTATCCGTCATGGTTTTCGCGATATGGACACAGGCGATATAACAATTATTGTATATGTAGGGACGAACGGTGCTTCGACTCCGCTCAGCAACCACCGTTCGTCCTTACATATACAATATATTGACAATGGCTGCGGCATTTCACCGGAAAATCTACCCAAAATTTTCGACCCTTTCTTCACAACAAATAAACAGGTTGGTACGGGGCTTGGGTTGAACATTGTTTACAACCTGGTGACGCAGAAATTGAAAGGAACGATAAAATGTGAAAGCGAAATTGGCCGCGGAGCAAAATTTATAATTGATTTGAGTGTGTAACGAAAAAAGGAAAACATGGATATTGTTGTATTTACTATTTTCAGAATCATTAACGCTGTCAGGTGCTGAGGCACGCTGACAGGTTAAGTTTTCATCAACCTGACAGGGTCTGGAAGACCTGTCAGCGTTTTCCATTATGATAACAATTATTTCCCCGAATTGTTACACACTCGAAAGAAATCAATCGTTTTGCAAAGATAAATATAAAATTTCTGCTAAATAGGGTTTGCTGAAAAAGTCAGAAAGTGGGCTAAAGCCAATAAGTGCTAACTAAAGAAGCATACTCACCCCCTCGTTCCCCCTCTCTACGAGCAGAGATGGGGATGATACTGACGTATTATAATAAAGATTCGTCAATATTTCAAATAATACGGATGTATCGCCCCTCTCTATTCATAGAGAGGGGAAGGGGGTGAGTATGCC
>JACQWN010000588.1 GCA_016209245.1 Bacteroidia bacterium | reverse complement strand
AGGATTGCTTAATTTATCCAATTCAAAATTGAACGACACTTCATGTTGTTCACCCTGATCGAGAGTAATACCTTGTAAACTAACTTTAGCGCCGGTAACCTGTATGCTATTCTCTCTTGGCAAAGGTGTAAATCCATAGCCATGTGAGCCATGATTTACCCAGTTCCGGTAAATATCGGCTCCCAGGTTAATAATAATTTGTCCCCAATCGGTAAATTCACCGACTGAAGGTTCATTATGGCTTTCAAAAATCAGTTCAAATTCAGATGGAGATTGTGCATTGTTTATGTTAACTGATACCGGAGCAAGAACAACCTTCCCCTGCTCCATAAAAGACACATAAGTATTTTTTGTTATGATATTATTATTTCTTCGGATATTTGGACCAAGAGGACCATCTGCTTCATTTGTCATCGGGTCTTTAACAGATTCGATACGTGCAAGCAGGCATATCATAGGCCAATTATTCATAGTTATGCTGTCGGTATAATTATACCAGTCGGGATTTGGCGGAGACCATTCTATTCCTAATACTACCGAATCTCCAGGAGGAATAGGTGGAATAAATAATGTATCGGTTGTGATTTCTGCTCCATAAGGATTGCCTTGGGCTGTTTGGTTTGCTGTATCGGCGAGCCAGTGGTCTGGCCAGATTTCCCCTGTTCTTGCCCGTGTCCAGTAGATATGAAGGTTTCCTTCAAAAGATGTGATATTGCCGCGATTACGGACTTTTACAAATACATAATTCGGCGTTAGTGCAACAGAATCATATTCAGGATTTTGATGTTCTTCAATGCTGTCATTCTGATGACGCACCCATATATCCTCGCTCATCCATATCCACCAGATACTGTCAGGGACAGGCTCAATTCCCGAATCTTCAGCATAATCTTTCATATAAAGGTCGAAAGTACCGTAAAGACCTGTATGGAAACAATCATGACGAAAACTGCCCCACTCGATTTTATTGGCGTTACCTCCGGTTTCCCAAATATAAGTTGAGCTTGTGCCATTACCGATAAGTATCTCGTTTTTCCCATTATTATCAATATCACTTACAACAGGAGTTGCGACAACAATATGATCAGCGGTTGTTAAACGCCATCCTGTAATTTCAGTGCCATCATAATTAAATGCATAAATTTTACCACTACCTGAAGCCATTATTATTTCGATGTCATCATCAGTATCAATATCAGCTAATACCGGGGATATATCTCCAGCGTTTAAATTAGAAATCGAAACATGAAAACCCGGTAATGGATTTCCTTCATGATCCCAGGCATACAACATATCTTTCCCTCCAACAATCACTTCAATATCACCATCATTATTCAAGTCTCCAACAGCAACTGAAGGAGGCATATAATCAGTATTAATTGTAATTGTATTTTCACCACCCCATTTATAATTTTCTGTATCTAATGGTGTTCCATCAGGATTAAAAGCATATATTTGAGCAATGCTTGAACCGCTTTGTGATGATATTGTAAATATTTCATATTCATTATCATTGTCAATGTCAACAATAACAGGCTGCGAGACAAACAATGTTCCATTGTTAAAAAATGGATTTGAAGTAAGGAAATTGCTGCCATCGTGATGCCATACAAAAAGACCGCTTTTACTTCCAACGACTATTTCCTTATCTCCGTCATTATCAAGGTCTGCTACTGCAATTCCGCCCATAGAATAATAATCTGTGCCCATTTGCTTAGGCCAACCTGGTAAACTAACTCCAGTATGGTCAAAAACATATACCCATTCATGCTCATCTGTAACAATAATTTCCATTTTTCCATTATTGTCTAAATCAGATAGGACAGGACTTCTCATTACCTGACAATATAGTGGAATTGGTGACCAACTTAAAGGATCGGGTTTACCATATCCAGGTTGACCGAATGTATCAGTATCAACAGTATTGAAGGCATATAGCCTTCCATCAAATGTATCATTATATCGTGAAGCTACAACTACTTCGGCAATACCATCGCCGTCAATATCTCCAATAGCGGGTGAAGACCATAATTCTGTATTTGGATCAGTTATATGTACAAAACCGCTTACTGTTGTGGGGTTATTATCTATATCATACAACTCTGTTCCATCTGAGTGATAACCCATTATATAGCACCCTGATGTAACATTAATAAAGACTTCTTTTTGTCCGTTTTTGTCAAGATCAGCAACAGTTGGTGAACTTTGCACACCTGTACTTGCGTTAGCAGTAACAGGCCAATCTCCGTAATATGATAATGTTGTCCATGCTTTTAATGCAGGCAGTAAACTAATATCACTTTCCATTCCCGATAGTGATACTATGCTTATTTTGTAATAATATGCTGTAAGCTCCTGAAGCCCTAAATCTTCGTAATAGGCAGAACCTTCAATAACAAAGGTGTTGAGCTTTTCATAAATGCCCACAGGATTTCCATTTATATCAGCATCGCTGCGATATACATTATAACCTTTAATGCCGGTTAAAGGATTCCAGTTCAGGTCAATTTCTGTCAGCTCGCTTGTAAAATCAGCAATTAAAGTATCTGTCGGTCTGTCTAAGTTAAACGGGAAAGTCCATATTTTGCCATATTCGTTTGTAACTGTTAAAGTAAAATTTAATGTGTTGCCAACAGAATAAGCAGATGAAACCGTAAAAACAAAAGGAAGCAGATTAGTATCGGAGCTTAGCGGGGTAATATTGCTGTAATTCTGAATAGAGTCGGTTATTGTTTCTATATAAGGATCTGTTGATATTAATGTTGCAGTAATTCCTGTTGCTTCTGCATTGCCTGAATTGAACAGACCTATGTAAAGTGATACTGTTTCGCCCGGTTCTATAATATTATCACTATTGGATGTAGAGAAAAGTTTATTATCCTGCTCAAGTTCAGGTGCTCCGATTTGTATGTAACATTCATCTGTGTATGTGCTGTCGCCATCATAAATGCTAAAATCAAGCTTGAGCTGCTCTGCATGAGGGGTGTCTGCTGTTAATGTAAAAACATAATTGGATAATGAAAGCAAAGTATCTGATGGATTTATATTATTGAATCCTGAAGAATCTTCTAAAATCGTCACATAATTCGTGTAATTCGTGTCAACCATAAGTATAGCATAAATATTCTGTGCTAATAAATCGCCTGAATTTGTCAATGCCAATGATAATTCAATTTTCTCACCGGCATCTGCCTGTAAATCGCCATTGCCTCCTGTTGAATCATTAATTATTGTTTCAGATATATAAATTAAATCTTCATAAGGAATGTAGTTATGTGCAGTTACTGTAATATCAAGATTTCCGGGTGTATTTGGCGCAATATCAAAATCAAATACTTCCTGTGTTCCACTGCTGAATATGGTTTGGTATGCATAAGCTTCGTTTTCTTTGTATAAACAAACCGTAACATCAATGCTATCAGTTAAATTACCTACAGTAACAGTAAGGTGGTTATTTACATTTGTGATTGTATCGGGGGTGTAGCTTACAATAAAAGAATCGGGAGTGTTAGTCCAGATTGGCATTTCGGGGTCGCCGAGGAGGTTGAGATTTTTAGTTACATTTTGATCTGCTATAGCATCCCTTGCATTTGAAAAAGCAAAACCTAAATAATAGTCTCCAGATAAATAAATAGAACTAAAGAAACTATAACATTGAGCAGAATTACCAGGCCAACCGAAACCAGAATTGCCAATAAAAGCAACTCCACAACCGTGTGGATTATTTATATAATGTTCTCCAAAACAGTCTTTTTGAAATTCATTAGGATCGCAACCTGCAGAGTACATTATCTGATAAAACGGGCTGTTATAGATACTATCTATATCTGTTCTGTTAATACTTTGATTTTTTGTTTTTGCTGATGTACCAATAATATAAGGATTGCTATGGTCATAATGACTAACTATATGAAAATATCCTAACCCGGAATTACCACCATCATTAAGGGCAGCCAAGACATTTGCTGCATTTAATTCTTCATCTCCGGGATATAGATTATTACCCACAGTTGTATGGTCGTCAAATATTCGCCAGGCTTTTGAAGTATCAGGTAAAATATTATGATATACATAATTATGCCATTGTTGTCCATTTGGAAAACTATTATTGGAATGAAATGCCCCTATTAATAAAACATTATTAATGTAATCATTATTTTGTTTTTCATAATAAAGGATTTTATTTACAAACGTTTGTGCTTCAATAGTATCTTCAACAGAAGCACGTCCTATAATATTATCTGCGTCTAAGGTTATGCCTGTATCTCCATTGTATCCAAATTCATTATCACCATTTGAATTCCAGTTATAATCAGGTTCCCCAGGTTTATAAACATCACAATAATACATATCTGTAACACGATAAAGTGTACCTTCTTTTGTACCAATTCTTGCGGGAATAATATCAGAATCTCCACCTAATAAAACATATAATGCAAATCCCCATTTATTACAGGCGTCTTTCAGATAGTTCCTTATTTTCTCAGCTAAATCGCATCCCGAATAATTACCAGCTATTTCATTTGTTGTAACAATTATTGTGGGTATTCCTTTTTTTATTTTCCACATTGCCAAAGTATTAAAATAAGGCTTTAATTCCTCATTTGTAATAATGATATAGTCTGGAATATCGCCTTCAATAGTTGGTAAAAAATTTAATTTAAGACCTTTTGTTGATATATTATCTTGCATCACTTCTTTAACGCCTCCTGTAATAGTTTCAAAGTCATAAGGATTCTTAACAGAATTTTTAATATAGCTTTTTACTAACCGGTATCTTCTGTTACTTTGTTTTTCGGGTAATTGAAAAGGTACATTATTAGTTTCATATTCAATAGTAAAAGAAATTTCCGTAAATAAATTAATCTTTTTCTGAAGAGGTATATATTCTATAGGAAAAATACGTAATGTTATGATATGATAACCAAATACGACAATATCTTTAGCAATTTCTATCAACTTACCCGGATATGGTGTGTTTGAATTATAAATTAGACTATCAGGTTCTACAAAAGGATGTGGATCACTTCCATCCAATGGCGATGGCTGTTGATAAGGATAAATACTAAATGTACCTGATAATTGCTGATATGAGCTATTATTAATGATAATGTTACTAACATTAACATTAATAGGAATAACAAATTTTACTATTTTTACCGGCAATTGCGGGGCGCCTACTTCTTCTGTAGTGTAACCTTCAATAAATTCAATTACATCATAATTGTCTTTTACGCTAAATATAAGTTCGCTGCTATCTGTAAGTATTTCATCAGTATAATCAGCAAAAGCGGGTGTATTGAAAAAACACACACTTGACAATACAAAGCTTAGTAATAAAATAGATTTTTTCATAACTTTTAATTTTTAGTTATTGTATAATAAATTTCTTAACAATTACTTGTTCATCATATTGTATTTTAAGAAAATATATTCCTATAAGAAATTTTGAAGTATCTATTAATTGGTCTTTGTTATTATTTATTATTTGTTTTTTATATTTAAGCTGACCAATACTATTAATAATTTCTATATTTATTTTCTTATTTTCTGGAGCATTTATTTTAAGATTTATATGATTATTTGACGGATTAGGATATATTGAAATAATATTTTTATATAATATATTAATATTAGTAGAAGTATCAGTACCGGCAGTAGTTGTTTTTCTAATAATTCCATTACTACCTACAACATACCCAATATTTTTATTTGCAAAATTAACTGAATAATAACCTTCTGGTTGGGAGTACTCTACCCAATTGTAACCACTATCAGTGGTTTTTAAAATTATACCTGAAGTATCACCAAATATATTATTCCATCCAACAATAAAAAAAGTATCTAAAGAATGACAATAAATAGAATAACAATCATAGGAAAAACTAAAATAGGGATCTATAAACCAGTTATCACCTCCATTAGTGGTTTTTAATATATTTCCATAAGCACTAACTGAATACCCTATACTATAATTTATGAAAAAAATATCATATAAAGTTACACCTGTACCTGTATAATGAAGTGTCCAACTATTTCCATTGTCTATTGTTTTCAAAATTGTTGCATTTGAGCCAACCGCATATCCTGTATCGTAATTTAAGAAAAAAATTGAGTTATAATCTTCTGAAAATCCTGCATTTTTTGCTATCCAATTAGTTCCACCATTAACAGTTTTTAAAATTGTATCGTTATATCCTGCAATATATACAGTATCTTTATTAATACAAAAAACAGAAGTAAGCAGTACAGATGTTTGTGAATTTTGTTGATTCCAATTTAATCCACCATCTACAGTTTTTAATATAGTGCCACTATCACCGGCTATATAACCAATATCTCCAATAAAATAAACAGATTTAAGTGTATTTGTAACAACTGAATTTTGGGTTAGCCAATTATCACCGCCATCAGTAGTTTTAAGAATAGTTCCATTTGCCCCAACCACATAAACTGTATCTGCATTAACACAAAAAACATCATATAAATCACTGGTTGTTCCTGAGTTTTGTAATGTCCACTGAGCTATTGAAATAGTAGGCAATAAGCAGCAGGCAGTAAGTAATAGAATAAATATTTTTTTCATTGTTAAAATTTTTAAAAATTCAGGCGTATAAGTTACAATAAAGTTTTTAGTTTACAAAATATTTTTCATAATTTGTAACTATTTAGGTATAAACGTTATTATCCCACCGAAGTACGAAAAATATACGAACTTACGAATTACGAAATGGCCAGCGAATTCGTAATTCGTATATTCGTAAAAAATTCGTACTTCGGTGAAATAGCTTTACTCATCGGATGACTTTCTAATTAATTGATTATCAGCTTGAATCGCATGATGTCCTTAATCAATAAGTCATCCGATGAGTTTCTACGCGACATTACTGACAGACACTAAATAGTTACCATAATTTTCAATTTAAAATTCCAATTTTTGAAACATAAAGATGAGAGCCAACTATATTCACTAAAATTCATCTGGTAGTTTTCAACTAGGAACTCATAAGCAATTGCACTACCTATTGCATCCGCATAAATATCCTGGTCAAATGCAATGCCCGTTGCATTACAAAATCCGGGACTCAGTTTTGTGGTCTGGGCTGAAACTGTTACCGAAATCCCGATAACGAGCAACACAATGCAGCTTTTAATGTATATTTTTTTCATCTCTGTAAGTTTTTAAGGTTAATAATCAGTGTATTATAATTTTTTCAATATAGATGCAGTTGTTTGAATAAAGCCTCAGCAGGCAGATTCCTGCCGGAACATCCGATACATCCAGCCGGTTCAGGTTTTTATTGTAACTACGCAGAACATTGCCGTTTATGCTGACAATTTCCGCTTTATTAAGCTTTAGTGCCGGATTGTTAATATTTACATAGTTCGTAGCCGGGTTAGGATAAACAGATATATCAAGCGTGGTGTTTGTTTCATTATATCTGATCGAAACCGGCTCCTCATGCAGCTTGGCTATAAAGACGTCTGCACCGCCGTAGCTGGTGACGCTGAGACTGTCGAAATACGAAGTCTCGTGAACACGGCCTGTAATGTAAAGATTTCCCGAATTCTCAATATCAATTGACCGGCTGTACTGGCTCGAGGTTGGAGTTCCGGTTATCTGCACTGCCCAGAGCGGGTTGCCCTGCTGATCTATCTTGAAAACAAATGAATCGTAAACACCGGTGCTAATAAGGGTGTAATCTTCAAATATTAACGTGTCCCAAAACCAGCCGGT
>JACQWN010000621.1 GCA_016209245.1 Bacteroidia bacterium | reverse complement strand
ATCTCCTTCTATCGAAAGATTAAGCCACGATGTTCCATTAAAAAAATAAAAGCTGTTTTCATCTGAATCAAAAACAAGAAGACCTTTTGCCGGATTAACTACACTATTTCGTTGGACCGTTGTTAAACGAGGAATCAGTATTCCTTTTGTTATGGATTTTATGTCAAGCATTGCTGAACTGTCTGCCGTATATCCATTGTCATCCGTAATTGCAATATTCTGCGATTTTATTTCAGGTAATTGCATTATTAGAATTAACCCTAATGTTAATCCTGTCAGAATTTTTCCTTTTTTGGTTCTCATTTTTGTATGTTTCAATTAATGGTTTAGAGGTTGTTTTTAATTTCGGACAAATATATAAATAAAAAAAAATTGTTACTATTTAGGTCAATATAATTTTATACGGATTATCCCATCGAAGTACGAATTTTTTACGAATTTACGAATTACGAATTTACAGATTGATAAATATTTACAATCTGATTGAACATCACACTATGTTTATCGTTCGTAATTCGTAAGTTCGTAGTTTTTTCGTACTTCGGTGGGATAATAACGTCCATACCTAAATAGTTACAAAAAATTAACAATTCGTTTTTTTATAAACATTTCTGCTTTTCATAAATCCAACCCTTTAAACGAAGCTATTTCATGGTACGTTCATTGTTTGAAAAATGCCATTTAAAGATAATAAAAAATTTCTTATCTTTACAAAAAATTAAAGTTAAAAGAAATGGAACAATTAACATTAAAATTACAACCAAAATATGTAGGTAAAATGCAGACACTTATAAATGTGTTTGGGGATTCCGATTTGTTTGTTGATAAATTTTTTGATTATCATATTAACCGTTTAAAACGTGAAATTGCTCGAATGCAATTTGCTATAAATAAATATGAAATAAAATATAACATGAAAAGTGATATTTTTTATCAAAAAATTGAAACCGGGGAATTGGGTGATGATAAAGATTTTGTGATGTGGTCAGGAATTTATGAATTATTATTAGATAGTAAAAAACAATTATCTCAACTATTATGATTTCAAAATATTTCAAAAAAATTGATAATACACTTGAAAAATTTAATCATATTGTTGAAGACTATATTGTTAACAAACAATCTTTAACACAAGAAAAAGGTGCAATAGAAGGTGAGGTCTTTTTCAACGATAGTTCGCAATTAGATTTTAATGAAGTTGTTAATACAAATCAAAAAAGCAAACAAAAGTATTCATATCATTATATGGATAAAAACAAAGAATTAATTTTTAGATATGATAATGTTCAACATCACAGAGAAATTAAAACATTTCCACATCACAAACATACAGAAAATGGAATAATTGAGAGTAGTGAACCTAATTTAGAAAAAATATTAACAGAAATTGAACAAAAAATACTAAAAGATTAAAAATAAATTGGCTATCAGGAGAAAAAATCGCCCTTTTGGTTTCTAAAAAATTTATGAAAGCACTATTGCATAGTGCTTCATTTATTTGTATCTTAAAATTTTTATTGAGATTTGAGACGAGTGCGCTTTGCTCATGCAGGGCGTACTCATAGTATGGTTGTTTTAATCATAGTTATGGCTGACTTTAATTATTTTCCAGACCTCCACCTGTGGTGAATTTTTTTTGCCGGAAAAATTCCGTGACTTGCTGCACGCACATCTTCGATAGTATAAAAATAAATTTTATTAATCCAGCTTGCCAATAACATTTTCTACTTCATGTAATATTTCACACGATTTGACCAGCTCTTTCATTTTATTGTGGTCGGGATATAATGGCCTGTCAATGTCGAGATATTCTACATGTTTACGGATAATTTTTCTGGCAACTTCTGTCCCTGTACCATATTTATAGGGCTTATCATATTTTTCCCTGAGGTCGAGAGCTTGAGCAGCAGCCATAAATTCAATGCCAAGAACGCCGTATGCATTATCGAGAATCTGTATATTTTTCAGAGCGGTATTCATTCCCATTGAGACGAAATCTTCCTGGTCGGCAGCAGCAGAAATGGATTGAACAGAGGCAGGCGCAGAAAGAATTCTTTGCTCTACTATCTGCATATCGGCGGCATATTGGCTAAGCATTAATCCGGAAAACATACCGGCGCCTTTGGTAAGAAAAGGTGGCAATCCGACACTTAAAGCCGGGTTATTTAAACGGTTCATACGCCTTTCCGACAGGACGCTGACCATGGTGACTGCGACACCAACCATATCCATTGGCAAGGAAACAGGGCTCCCCTGAAAATTAGCTCCTGATAACTGCTTGTTCTCATCAGGAAAGAATATAGGGTTATCGCCGACGCCATTAATTTCCGTTTCTACTTGCTGGCGTGCCCAACGTACAGCATCATGGGCGGTCCCGATTACCTGTGGCGAGGAACGCATCGAATAGGCATCCTGAACTTTTACTTTTACTTTTCCTTGGGCTAAATCGCCTCCTTTAATAATTTTATTAAGTGCTCGTGCACTGCGAATACCACCTGGAAATCCCCGCACTTCAAGTATTTTTATATTATATGGCTTCATATTTGCCTTTAGCGCTTCAAGCGACATGGCACATGCGATTTCGGACTGCTTCAACCAGTTATCGGTGTCAAACAACATTAATGCACTCATGCCTGTAAGGAAATTAGAACCGTTTATTGTGGACAGACCATCCCTGGCTTTCAGCCCAGGAATAGGTATTTTGGCTCTTTTCAGCGCAACATGCCCATCAAGTAATTCGCCTTTATAAAAAGCATGTCCTTCTCCGAGCATCAGTAATGCAATCTGCGACATTGATGAAAGATCTCCGCAGGCGCCTACCGAACCTTTGACGCAAACAAAAGGTGTGACGCCCTTGTTAAGCATTTCAATAAGTGTAAAAGTAATTTCCGGGCGGCATCCTGAATTACCATGTGCATGAACATTGGCTCTTAATAACATAGCAGCCCTGACATGCTCAACCGGAGCAGCTTCACCTATACCTGCAGCATGATTATATATTAGGTACCGTTGAAATTGCTTTACCTGTTCATCATCCAGAACAATCTCAGAAAATTCGCCTATACCGGTATTTACACCATACATTATCTCACGTGCTTCAATTTTCTTTTCAAGCATAGTCCTGCATTTTTTTATTCTTTCAAGCGCTTCCGAGTGAAGCCCAACCTTTCTACCATGACGCGCTACTTCAACGACATGGTTAATTGTCAAACCTTTTCCTCTAATATATAACGTTTTCATAAATCTTACAATTATTAATTATCAATAAAATTTGTTACTGTTCGGGTTAAATTATTTGTAACTATTCAATATCAGTAGGTAATTGTAATAATAATAGAACACGGATGACGCGGATTATACGGATTTACACTGATAAAATCCGTGTTTATCAGCCAAATCCGTGTTATCCGTGTGCTATTTTTACCTGCAAGTATTGAGAAGTTACTTAAATTTGTCATATTAATTCGTGAAATTAGTGGCTAATATTCTGAATAGTATAGAAATGATTGAGGTAAAATATTGACAGGATTAGAAGAGCGAGGTGCGGTTAATTTTTATTTTAAATTTTAATATCCAGTTGAACATATAATATAATTAACGGGGTAAAAGTATAAAAAAACACTATCTTTGAAAAAACATCGGAATTTTCTATGACACCAACCTTAATCAAACGTTATTATTCCACCGAAGTATCGAACCATAGTTGTATATCGGAAAGCCAGTTTCTACAGGATTGTGATTATCTCGTAAACAAGTGCTGAAATTAATTGTTCGAAAAATCTATTGCAGATTGATTAAATAATATTACTTTTGTATGAAATATCATACAATAACTATTAAAAAATCACTTAATGACTGATAATTCAGATAAATATTGGATCGCTTTAAGCGATAAAGCCATGATGGAGACTATAGGTGTTTTTATTAAGCACCACCGTTTGCAGCAAAATAAAACCCAAAGCCAACTAGCGAAAGAGGCTGGCATCGTTCGTTCTACGCTTAGTTTATTTGAAAAGGGGGAAAATTCAAGTATGCTCGTATTTATTCAGATTTTGCGTGCCTTAAACCTTTTGCATATGCTTCAGGAGTTTCAAATAAAACAGCAAATCAGCCCTCTTCAGTTAGCCAAACTGGAGCAGTCAAAACGTATCAGGGCGAGGCGCAACGGAAAAAAAGTATCCAAACCAAAATCTGATTGGTAATGATTTCAACTGCATTTGTAAATATCTGGAACAAACGCGTAGGGGCTATTGCATGGGACCATACCACAGGCATAGGTTCTTTTGAATTTGAGCCTTCCTTCCTCAAAAATAATTTGGATTTGTCACCTTTAAAAATGCCGGTCATGGAAGCAGCAGGCCGTATCTTCTCTTTTCCAGAACTACGTAATAACAATGCTTTTAAAGGCCTTCCCGGCTTGTTAGCCGATATTCTGCCCGACAGGTATGGTAACGCTCTTATTGATGCCTGGCTGGCTCGCAATGGACGTCCTTCGGGAAGTATGAATCCTGTAGAAATGCTTTGCTTCATTGGTAAGCGTGGTATGGGTGCATTGGAATTTGAACCACCCGAACCTAAAGGGAACAATACTTCCACAAAAATTGAAATAAACGACCTTGTTCAAATAGCCAATGATATTCTTACCGGAAGAAAAAATTTTTCTGCCAGCCTTTCTGAAAACGAAGAAAAAGCCCTGCTCGATATACTAAAAATTGGTTCCTCTACCGGAGGTGCAAGGGCAAAAGCAGTTATTGCATATAACCCGAAAACAAAGGAAGTCCGAAGCGGTCAGGTAGCAGCCCCCAAGGGCTTTACCCATTGGCTTATAAAATTTGATGGTGTTACAGATAAGCAGTTGGGCAACACTCATGGTTATGGCCGTGTGGAAATGGCTTACCACCTTATGACTAAAGATGCAGGTATTGAAATGACCGAGTGTATGCTTCTTGAAAAAAATGACAGGGCGCACTTTATGACCCGCCGCTTTGACCGGGAACAAAGCAAAGAAAAATTGCATATGCAGAGTTTTTGTGCTATGCAGCATTACGATTTCAATGATGTCAATTCTTACAGTTACGAACAGCTTTTTGAAACCATGCGTTTACTTGGTCTGCCTTATCCGCAGGCAGAGCAGTTATTCCGGTGCATGGTGTTTAATGTACTTTCCCGCAATTGTGATGACCACACAAAGAATTTTGCTTTTGTAATGGATAAAACAGGAAAGTGGAAACTTTCGCATGCCTTTGATGTTTGCCATTCTTACCGCCCCGAGAGCCCCTGGGTAAGCCAGCAGGCATTAAGCGTAAACGGAAAAAGAAAGAACATTACCCGAGACGATTTCCTATCTGTTGCATGGCAAATGAACATCAAAAAAGCCGAAAGCATTATTAACCAAATTAACGATGTAGTGCAGAATTGGAACAAATATGCAAAAAAAACCGGAGTAGATAACAAACTTACCAAAGCTATAAAACAAACTTTACTTAAAGTGTAATTACTAAAAAATTACTCGCTGAATTGTTGCGAATTTGTATTGTATTTTTGTAAAAAACAGGAATTACAGTATTTTTACAGGTTAAATGGCAGAATATTTTGACATAAGCGGAGACAAACCCACAGGAACTGACCTTGAGTTTGAAAAGAAGTTGCGCCCATTGTGTTTTAGCGACTTCAGCGGACAGAACAAGGTTGTTAATAATCTGAAGGTATTTGTCGAAGCGGCAAAGCTGCGTAGCGAAGCGTTAGACCATGTATTGCTTCATGGTCCGCCGGGGCTTGGCAAAACTACTCTCGCAGGAATTATTGCAAATGAGCTGGGAGTAAGCATGAAAATTTCGTCAGGGCCTGTGCTGGAAAAACCCGGCGATTTAGCAGGTCTTCTTACTAACCTTGAAAAAGGAGATGTACTGTTTATTGACGAAATACACCGGTTAGCCCCTATCGTCGAGGAATATTTATATTCAGCAATGGAAGACTACCGCATTGATATTTTGATTGACAAAGGTCCAAGCGCTCGTTCAATACAACTAAAGCTAAATCCATTTACATTAATCGGAGCTACAACCCGGTCAGGGTTGCTTACAAGTCCCTTACGCTCACGTTTTAGTATTACTTGTCATTTGGAATATTACGACGCTGAAATATTGCATAAGATTATAAAACGTTCTGCTAAAATTCTTAATGTTCCGGTTTCGGAAGAAGCTTCTGTTGAAATATCTTGCCGTAGCAGGGGAACGCCCCGTATTGCAAATGCCCTTCTTCGCAGAATCAGAGATTTTGCACAAGTTAAAGGGGATGGTAAAATTGACCTGAAAATTACAAAATACTCCCTGGAAGCTTTGAACATTGACAAACACGGTCTTGATGAGATGGATAATAAAATACTTCTGACAATAATAGATAAATTTAAAGGAGGTCCTGTCGGAATAAATACGATTGCAACCGCTATAGGAGAAGAAGACGGAACTATTGAAGAGGTATATGAGCCATTTCTTATAAAAGAAGGGTATATAAAACGCACTCCCCGTGGCAGGGAAGCTACAGAAAAATCGTATGAACATCTTAATAAAATAAATACTGGAAAACCGGGAAGATTATTTTAACCTATGAAAAATGCCAAAATCTGATAGATATTATTTTTTAATTCAACTATATTGATATGGCCAACGTTTTGAAAAAACTACCCATCGGCAAGCAGAATTTCGCCGATCCCATTGAAGAGAACTATTTGTACGTTGATAAAACGGAATACATCTATAAGTTAATCAGTCGCGGGAGTGTATATTTCCTTTCCCGTCCGCGCCGCTTTGGTAAATCATTGACGGTTTCAACACTTGAGGAGATATTCAAAGGCAACAAGGAACTATTTAAAGGCTTGTATATTTACGATAAATTAGACTGGGAAAAATATCCTGTAATATATATTGATTTTTCCAAAATTGATTTCAAGCAAAAAAAATTGGACGTATCATTAAGCGATTTACTCGACCGTATCGCTGCTTCATATCAAATCAAACTGGTTGACGATACTTTAAAAACCAAATTCAATGATCTGCTGGAACAATTTGGTTCCAAGCGCAAAGTTGCCGTGCTTATTGACGAATACGATAAACCGATTATAGACTACATTGAAAGGGGGCAAACATCAAACGCTTTGGAAAACCGGGAAATTTTGAAGAACTTCTACTCCGCATTAAAAGGCAACGATGGCAATATCAAATTCCTGTTTATCACTGGCGTCAGCAAGTTTAGCAAAGTAAGTATTTTCAGTGATCTGAATCATTTGACGGATATTACTATTGATGACAATTTTTCAAAGCTTGTTGGCATTACACAGGATGAAGTTGAATCTAATTTTGCTGACTATCTTGAAGAAGCTGCCAAAAAGCATAAAAAAACCGAAAAAGAAATTCTGCTTGATATCAGAGACTGGTACGATGGATATAGCTGGAACGGTAATGATTTTGTATATAATCCTTTCAGTCTGATTAATTATTTTTCCAAGCTTCAGTTCAGGAATTACTGGTTTGCCACCGGTACGCCGACCTTCCTTATCAACGCATTGAAAAACCAGAAAAAACTACCTGAACATACAGGTAATATCCTGGTCGGAGACTCTTTTTTCGATAAGTTCGACATCGAAGATATTGATATTGTTTCGCTGATGTTTCAGAGCGGATATCTGACCATTAAAAGTTCCGATGATTTTGGAGGATACTGGCTTGATTATCCAAATAGAGAGGTTGAAAAATCATTTTTTAACCAATTGATGGAAATATACAGTTATAGCCACCTTTCTGGGACAACACAGGCAATCCAGTACATCCTCAGAGGTTTGTACAATAATGACTGGGATACCATCGTCAAAAACCTGAATATACTTTTTGCTTCCATTCCTTACCAAATCTTCGAAGCCGACAAGGAATTTTACTACCACTCCATCATTCACACCGTACTCTCTATAGTGGGCGTTGATATTCACAGCGAAATGCAAACCTCTACAGGAAGAATTGATACTGTTATTAAGAACGACAAATACATTTACATAGTTGAATTTAAAATGGGCGAAGCATCGGAAGCCCTGCAGCAAATCAGGGAAAAAGAATACCACAAACCTTTTTTGAACGATAGCCGCCAGATTGTATTGGTAGGCGTGGGCTTCGATAAGGCTAGGAAGGAGGCGAGCGGGTATGTGAGCGATATTTGTCGGGATTGATTGTAAATTTTTTTTAGGACAAGTCACCTGTCATTTCGTTAAACTCGTTAATTAGCTCATCCCAGCGCAATACCTGTTTAAATATTGCCTGCCATATAGCAGGATCGTACCACAACTTATTAAGGTCTTCAATATCTTTTGCCTGCTGTTCTATCCATGTAAAATATTTTAAATTATGGATAGTTTTCCGGTCATAATACGATAGTTCTTTAAAATAATCAATGCGGGTTCCAAGCAGGCATTTTTCAAAATCACGGGCTGCCTGTATTTTATTGTATTCTCCCAATTCATCTTTCAGCTCTTTTATCCGCGATTGATATAATTCGGCGGAATCGGTTGCAATGGTAAAAATGAAATCATCCTCTGTCAATTCAAAATACTTTGCAGTTTTAATTGCCGACAGAAGGTTAGAAATCCCTGAAATACCAAGCAAAGCAAGCTTGTTAATAACCGACATTTCTACACCGCATGATTTCAGATAGTTCCTGCCGTCGTCTTCGTTAAATAACCGGAGAATTCGCATGCAATCTTCATCGTCAATTGCCGTTACGACATCTGTATTACGAATGTTATGAATCCAGGGAACGTGCTTATCGCCGATACCTTCGATGCGGTGCGCCCCATAACCATTTAGCAGCAATGTTGGACATTGTAATGCTTCGGAAGCGACAACCTTCACGTGAGGAAATTGAGTACGCAGATAATCTCCCGCAGAAATAGTGCCTGCCGAACCGGTTGCGGAAATAAATGCTGCAAGCTTGCTATCACCTGTTTTAAGGGTATTGAAAACTTCCTCAATTGCATGTCCGGTAACTTCATAATGCCAGCATGAATTGCCGAACTCTTCAAACTGATTTAAAATAATGCAGTCGGGCCTTGTCCGTTTAATTTCCCAGCATTTATCATATATTTCCTTCACATTTGATTCGCATCCATGAGTAGCGATAATTTCAGCGCCTATTTTTTTTAGCCAATCAAAGCGTTCTTTGCTCATTTCCTGAGGAAGTATTGCTATTGCGGTGCAGCCCATCAGGAAAGAATCAAAAGCACCGCCGCGGCAAAAATTACCTGTAGAAGGCCAGACCGCCTTATGATAAGTCGGATCAAACTGACCGGTAATAATACGCGGAACAAGACATCCATACGCAGCACCAACCTTATGCGCTCCTGTAGGAAACCATTTACCAAGAAGAAGTATTATACGGGCTTTGACACCTGTTAATTCAGATGGAAGCTCCAAATAATTTACACCGCCAAACAGTCCGCCGTTCTTCTTAGGCTCGTTTTTCCATGTTATGCGGAAAAGATTTAACGGATGTAAATCCCAAAGCCCGATATTTTTCAATTTATCTTTGATTTTACCGGGAATAAGCTCCGGATTCTGCATCTGTGCGAAAGTTGGCAGCATTATACCTTTTTCGCAAAACCGTTCTGCTGCTTTGCGGCGGGTTTCTTCATTTGTTACTTTATTTATTAACTCTATCATATTTTATTATAAATTTTCGTATCTATTTAGGTCTAAACATTATTATTTCATCGAAGTACGAAAAAAATACGAATTTACGAATTACGAAAGGATTCGCAGTTGGCAAATTCGTAATTCGTAAGTTCGTAATAAATTCGTACTTCGTTGGGATAATATACGTATGAAATAACATTGACCTAAATAGTTATAAATTTTCTTTATCAAAATGTTTTAAAGGATTTTTTGAAAGCTCTTTATTTAATATCCGGTTTTTATAAATATCACATGCCAGATATATTGCTTGCCTGAACGATTCTTCGGATGCTTCGTTTTTCCCTACCAGCTCATAAGCTGTGCCGTGAGCAGGCGATGTTCTGATTACCGGTAATCCGGCAGTATAATTAACGCCCTCATTAAAGCATATTGCCTTGAAAGGAGCGAGCCCCTGGTCATGGTACATCGCTAAGACAGCATCATATTTTTTATATGAAGAGCTTCCAAAAAAACCATCGGCAGCAATGGGTCCTATTGCAATAATATTTTCATTTCTTGCCTGTTGAATTGCAGGAACAATAACATTGTTTTCTTCGCTTCCCAGAAATCCGTTATCGCCAGCATGAGGATTAAGTCCAAGAATTGCTATGCGCGGCTTCCTCACAGTAAAATCATTAATCAGAGATTGATTAAGAATACGAAGCTTTTGAAGAATTTTTTCATGTGTAATTTCTGTAGTAACCCTTGAAAATGGTATATGCCCTGAAACAATACCTACTCTCAAAACAGGGCTTACCATCAGCATCAATGTGTTTTGAAAATTAAATATTTTCTCAAGGTATTCAGTATGGCCCGGATATGGGAATTTACTATGCGGCATATTATTTTTGTTAATAGGAGCTGTAACTAATGCATCTATTTTTCCACCTTTCAAATCAGCTACTGCCAGTTCAAGTGATTTCAGCGCTGCATCACCGGCAATATCGGTTGACTTTCCGAACTCTACCCTGATATTATCGTCAAGGCAATTGATGACATTAGCCCGTTTTGGATTGGCATCGTCCGCTTTTTTGATATTATTAAGACTGAAATTTGTTATATTCAAAGCTTTCCGGTGATATGCCACAACTTTTGGAGAACCATAAACAACCGGCGTGCATAATTCAACAATTCTTGCGTCAAGCAAGGTTTTAATTATCACTTCATAACCGATTCCGTTAATATCGCCTTGCGTGATACCGATTTTGATTTTATCTGATGCTTTCTTTTCCATAATTCACATTTATTCGATTTTCAAAAATTTATAAGCTCCCTGCAAACGTACATGATTTTTTTTAAAAAACATATAAAAATATAAAAAACAGACGAGTAGTTATATCAAACTAATATGTATGAAACTTTTTGGCATTTTTCAAAATGCCTGAAAAGTAGTTGACAAATGTAACGAATATCATGCTTTGGGTAACACCAATCCCATAAAAATGGCTAAACATTATTTTGAGGCGCTGGGAAAAAGATATTAACAACACTTGTTTTTTTCAAAATAATATTGTATCCTGCATTATTCATAAATTTGGAAATAAAGATATGACTAATCCCAACCCCTTAACCGCGTGCACTAAAGCTAAAGCGGTGGCGCAAAAGGGGCTATAACAGGGATGTGCATCACCGTACTACAGAGTTAACTTAAACTGCAGTTTTGTTATCTATTTTAGATGATACCTCTATCTAATTTTGTTAGAATAAACATTTCAACCCCAACCCCTTAAAAAGGGGCTATAACACTGCAGCTTTGTTATCTATTTTAGATGATGCCTCCATCTATTTTTGTTAGAATAAACATTTCAACCCCAACCCCTTAAAAAGGGGCTATAACACTGCAGTTTTGTTATCTATTTTAGATGACGCCTCCATCTAATTTTGTCGGCATAACCATCTATTTTAGATAATATAACCATCTATTTTAGATGAAAAAATTAGTATTTTACATTTTTTCTATTATATATTTACATTTTGGTACAAAGCGTTATTTTCAGATTTATTGACAAAAAGTGTCTTTCTATTTATATGCCAAAAGCAGTTTTTGTACCGGTTTTATGTAATAGTCTTATTAAACCCACGTTAAACCGGCTCGATGTATCGGGCATTGCAAAAAACGGGTATATCATTAAAATATATATTAATAATATGGTATATACAAAAAAAATTATTATCTATTAAACTTAACCTGAATAATTCATGGGAATTAATAACTTTGTGAAACTTAGTGACTTCGTGTCTTTGTGGCGAAAATTAATCTTGCCACCAAGTCACAAAGGCACAAAGAAATCACAAAGTTTATGAATTAATCAGGTTAATATCTGAAAAATTATTTTTCAACATTCTGTTGTTAATTTCAAATAAAAACTATATCTTTGAAACCGAACAGTAACAAATTGCGTCTTAATATAAAAATAGTTGTATGTGATAAATGAAAGCTAATATTATTATATTTTTTTATTTATCACTCCTGGCGCATAATATCGCCATAGCCCAGGTTGTAAACTGGGACTGGTCAACACACGCCGGCGGTGTAGGCGATGACGTCGGCTATTGCGTTACTACTGATAATGAAGAAAATATTATTATTGTTGGAAGTTATAATGAAATTGCTTACTTTGGTAGTATTCCTTTGACCAGTATAAATATTCATGGAGGAGCTTTCATTGCAAAAATGGACAGTTTTGGAAATTTTTTTTGGGCACAAAAAATTGTAACCACATATACAGAAAATATATATTCTGCATCAATTGACAATGATAATAATATCTATATTACAGGACGATTTTCAGAGACTATGTATATTGATACAGCAAGTTTTACTAGCAATGGAAGTGGAGATATTTTTATAGCCAAATATAGCACAGAAGGTAATGTAATTTGGATTAAGACTGCCGGTAGTACTAAATTAGATGGAGGAGTTAGTATAGACTGTGATAATATTGCTATTTATGTTTGTGGAGAATATAGAGATACTATTACATTCGATTCTATTCAATTATTTACAGGAGATGGAGCGGCTATTTTTATTGCCAGTTTAGATTTTAATGGAAATTATAACTGGGTCAAACAAGCTGGTGGAACCGGCTGGGATGTGCCTAGATCAATAACGATTGATAGTAATTCACATATCTTAATCTCTGGAATTTTTGGAGATTCACTGGATTTCGGCGATACAACTCTTTATAGTAATGGCAATTTAGATGCCTTTATAGCAAAATTTACCCCTAACGGACAATTATCTTGGGCACATAATATGGGGGGGGGGGATACGACTACGGAATATCGGTAGCATGTACACCTGATAATAATGTGTTTGTGGAAGGATTTTATTCCGGACAAGCTTTGATTGGTAATACAAATCTAATTAGTAACGGACCGGATGATCATTTTTTAACAAAAATTAATCAAGATGGAATATTTATATGGACAAAATCAATAGTAATATCACTTTATTATATGGATGATACTTGGTTTCATTCACTTGAAACCGATGAAGCCGGAAATGTATATATAACCGGCTGGTTCATGGATACATTAATATATGACGATCTTATAATACCCAGTCATGGCAGTTATGATATATTTATATTGAAAATTGACGGTAATGGCGACCTTCTCTGGATCCTTAGCGCCGGCAATACCCATTCTTATGGCGATTACAGCCGTTCCATAGCCCGCTCGCCCGACGGCAGTTTGTATATCACCGGCAGGTTTTACGATGAGTTGTGGTTCGGTGATAACAGCGTTACCAGCTACGGCAGCGCCGATGTGTTTATAGCAAAAATTCATGAAGAGCCTGTTTCGGTTGTTTACGATGCTCCGGCGCAGGAAATTGCCGTTTATCCCAACCCGGCGCACGGGTATGTTAATATTGCATTGCCCGGCGGCGACATTAGCAAAGCCGAGCTGACCGATCTTAGAGGAAAAACTGTCCGCAGTTGGCAGAAACCCGTGTTATACCGGCTCGATGTATCGGGCATTGCAAAAAACGGGTATATCATTAAAATATATATTAATAATATGGTATATACGAAAAAAATTATTATCTATTAACTTTAATACGTGATTGTTATGAAAATAAGAAGTAAATTATTAACGATTTATGCCGGCATTCTTTTAACTATTGTGTTAATTGTTCCGGCAGCTTGCACTTTCGGGCAAGTTGATTCTTCCCTGCTCGAATTCCAGGCGCCTTACGAATACAAGGATTGGATTCCCTACACCAATATGGTGAAGGTTCAAACCTTTGATAATACTGTAATCCCTGTTACAAGCAGCAGCGAGGTTAAGATTGGTATCGTCAGTATTTCAGCCAATTACCAGGATTTGCGCGACCTGCTTTCGGAATATGTTGCAGCCGAAGGCGGCGACCCTGCGCTGATAGAATTTCACCGGTGGAACTTAGACGATTATTTACCACCAAGCAAATTTGCTCACTATTATAAAATCTATTTCCCGGTTATGATTGAAATCGAAAGCCTTGTTGCCGCTCTGCGCAACAAACCGTATATCCGGCGGGCAAGCAGACCATATATTATACATTTAGATGGAGTACCGAATAATGATATAGGAATAACTTCAAACACGTATCATAATTGGCATATATACAAAATCCAGGCGCCGGAAGCATGGGTTTTTATGCAGGCCGGAAGCGGAAATCCTGAAGTTGTTGCAATAGTAGATGTTGGACAAGTATTTGATATTCATCAGGAATTAACAGGAAAAGTTACAAATTCCCCATATACTTATTGTCCGGAATACGGAGAACATGCTACAGAAGTTGCAAGTTGTATAGTTGCCAATGTAAATAACACTGGTCCGGTCGGTGTTGGACATAATTATATAAGAGTAGGAAGCTATAGTATGAATTGTGGAATTGAACAAGCATTAAATGAGTTAATAAACGATACTATTCAATCTCGGATTATAAATTGTAGCTGGCATTTTACCGGGCCTACGACAAGTCATCCTCCTTTTCCGCCATTAAGTCCGGTAAGTTCTTTTTCCAAATATGAAGATGATGAAGATTGGCCGGAGATTGGAATTCTTCAGAATCTAATAGAAAATGGAATGCTAATTATTGCTTCATCATGTAATCGTATGTCTGGCGTAGCACAATTGGGTGTTAATCCGTTGAATTGTTTATTGTCCGGTACCGACGAATGGTGTCTGCATCAACGTGGAATACCTTATCCATGCGGATTACCAGATGTTATTGGAGCTGGCGCGACTTCACCTAATTATTCATTCGATTTTAGTTATGAATATGGTACAGGAACGGGCTATGAATTCGGTATGGGAAGCGGTAACGATGTGCTTACTTACGAGCTTGGAAATACCAGCGGCGGTAATTTTAATTATAACTGTCACCGTGAAGACTTGGATGAAACGGATTATATGGATATTATGTTTCAAAATGAAGGTTATCTTGATATTGTTGCACCAGGAGTTGATATTGATATGGCATGGTATGATGAAGATAATCCAAGCGCTACTAATTTATTAATTACCGGTAGTGGAACAAGTATGTCATCTCCGATTATTTCAGGCGTTGCTGCAAGTATGTGGTACGTTAATCCTATTCTTACAAGAAATGCCATAATCCGAATTTTATTTGAAACCGCTGATAAAGTCGGTTATAATCCCAACGGATTAATATTATCAGAATTGAATAATACTACATTTACAAAAGGTTACAGGTATTATAACTATGGCCCGGATCTCGGAGGTTTTAATGACCAGAACCTGGATTATATTATGGGGCACGGAAGAGTAAATATGCTCAGCGCCGTGATGAATGCAGCAGGACTAATCCAACCTAATGGTTTTACTATTGATAATTCAACTCCATTTATTTATGACGATATAATTATTTATGACGCAAATGAACAAAGTTATTTAACAGGAAATTATAACCGGCAATACGAATATGACGCCATATTAAATCAGGACGGGGCGCAAATTATTTTAAACGGAGCTGGTGTTTCGCTTACACTTGAACCGAACTCAACTTTCAGGATTTCAAATAATGCAACATTAATATTTGAAAATGATGCCGAGCTATTCCTTCTGCCTGGTACAAACGAACAGGTTACAAAAATTGTGGTTGAAAAAGAAGATCCTTATCTGCCAAATGGTGGCATTTTATCATTAGGATATAAAACCAATATTGAAGAAAACACAATGCTTATTGTGGATGCAAATGCTTCTCT
>JACQWN010000053.1:14799-17209 GCA_016209245.1 Bacteroidia bacterium | reverse complement strand
CCATTGGTTAACTAAAGGCAAATCAAAGGTATCGGCTATAACCAGAGCTTCGTTTAATTCATTAATGGCTAAGTCTCTGTGATTGATAATACGATATGTCTGGGCTTTACTGACCTTTAAATGTACATGTTTTTTATTATTCTCTTCCATTATATATTTATTAATAAACAGATTCTCAATCTCTATTATTTTTTGAACGTTTTCATCGCTAAGTTCAGTAGTTATATTGAGCTTGTTTTTTTGCCAGCTGCCATACGAAGATTTATCATATATATAAGAAAAATCTAATAACCATTCTTCCCCAGTATTTGCATCAGTAACAGGATATGTCAGTATTTCATGAAATTTTGATAGTTCTTCAAAACCAGCTGACTGAGCCGGTTCTTCTGCTATTAAATCCATTGTTTGTTTAACAGCATTATTCAGATATTCATTGTTAAAACTTTGAGTATTGATTTTGCGGACAGCTATTTCGGGTACATAAGGACTATTAAAAGGATAGACCGGTTGATTTGGAATAGGTTGTTTGCAAGCTAAACTAGCAGGTGAAATTACCCCATTTGTTGTTTTTGGCGGATATAGTAATCTGACTAGTATTATAACATGACAAAGACCCTGCTATGGTTAATGCCTTAGGTTCATTATGACGAGGTGTAAAGTTATTATAGCCCTTTTCTAAATACAGGAATTTGGCACAATCGGCAAATACAGCTATTTTGTTTTTGGATAAGTCCACCTTACCGGCAGCAGGTGTTTGTAATGTACTTAGATTTAAGCCTGCTTCATTTATATAAATACCATAATTTGTGTTATTCTTAATACTACCGCAAAGGATGCTAACCAAAAAATCGCCATACGCTTCAAGCCCGTTGTTTGTATTATTATTTATATCGCTTTCTTTTATATATAAGCTGCTGGTGCTTGCGCCCATATATTTTATTCCTGTATTATTATTCAAAAAGCGACTATTGTTAATAACCGAACCATAGCTCATCGCTTGTGCATACCATCCATACTGGTTGTTATTAAAACGACAGTTTTTTAATGTAACGCCTTTATCGTGTGAATATAATCCGTAGTTGTTGTTACGAAATGTTGAATTGTTTATTGTAAGAGGAGAGCCTCCATAAGTGAGAAATGCAAATATTCCATATTTGCCGTATTCAAAAATGCAGTGGTTAATGGTTATATTGGGTTGTCCATAAAGAGTTAAACCCTTGTGGTTATTGTTTGAGCCGGAGCTGGAAGTCATTTTTGAATTTGACAGAGAAAAAACAGTATTGTATCCGTTCATTTGCATTCTTGCTCCGGTACCCATTTCTATTTTTGCATTATTCATGGCAAAGCTTGCAAGGTTAGCGAGAATGTAAAACGATTCCTGTGTTATTTCAAGTACTTTATCGCTATTATCACTGCCGTTCAAAATTATTGAACTGTTTGCTCCTGCGATGATATTTGCCGATGGATATAAGGGGCTGCTGAATTTCACAAAGCCGCTGCCTGTGAAGGTGAAGGCGGCGTTGGGGGCGATTTCAAGGTTACCTGCTATTTCGAGCATTGTAGCATCATCTTTAAGGTTTATGACAGAGCCGATTTCATAAATGAGCAGTCCCTGATCACCTGTATTAGCATCTACAAGTATTTTTCCGCTCCCGCCCATTTTTATTATCGCTCCTGTTTTAAGTTGCAGCATACCGCCCGGCTTAACCTCTATTGTACCGTCCCAATAGTCCACGCAAATGCCTTTAATTACGGATTCGTTTATTATTATACTACCGCCTTTTTCTATAATCAAACCGCCGGCAGGGCCAAATTCAATGGTTGAACCGGAAATGTTAAGCGTTTTGTCAGCCGGAACCGTAACCACTGTGTTAATTTTATAGTTCACACCATCCCAAAAAGTGTTTGCAGACAAGAGCGTTTCGCCGACGTAGTTAACAACGGTAATAGTAACGCTTGTGGTTGCAGTAGTACCTTCCGCATCGGTAACGGTAACCGTATATACGCCTTCGCACAGGCCGGTTACGCTTGCCGTTTGCTTACTGCCGGCTGCAGGACACCAAAGGTAAGTATAGGGCGGTTTGCCGCCATAAGCGGTAACTGTAGCAGAGCCGTCGCAATGACCGAAGCAGGTAACAAAAGTGGAGTCCGTAATTTCTGCCATAAAATGATCAGGTGGTTTGATTGTTATATCAAAATGGAAACCAACAGTCTCTATGGTTCCATTTTCTATAAAACTCCGGATGACATATTCATACCTGTAATTTTCAAGCGGATTTGCGAGCTCGTTTAATTCAAATGTTACCATTACGGGATAGTCAGCTCCGTATTCTAATAATATACCATCTAACCTCGCGTTAGTGCCCGTTAATTGCACTGCATTACTGCCTTCCAATATCGTAAATCCTGT
>JACQWN010000053.1:12321-14717 GCA_016209245.1 Bacteroidia bacterium | reverse complement strand
AGTTTTATCAAGATGGATTGTAATTACACCCCAATCAAAGAAGGTACCTCCAATTGGCTCATTGGCAGGTTGGAAAACTAATGAGACATCTGTAGCCGCATCATTATTTGACAGCCAAAACACAGGACCTGCATAAGGGAGTACTGGTGATTTGGAAATGCTATCTATCCATGAGTTCCGCGTGATAACATTATTGTTTTGAATAATGTGAGGTTCAATTAATCCTAAATCTTCGTAAACCATCGGATCGCCTGGATGCACTATCCTTGCAAGGAAGCATATCATAGGTTTTCCATTGGTAAAGGTGGATGTAGATGATGTAAGCGTTGCCGGGTCAGGCGGAACCCATCCTTTTAAAAAAATCTCTTCTGTATCAATAGCAATATTCTCATAAATTACATCTGAGGATATTAAACCACCTTGTGGATCACCATCTAGATTTTGATTTGGTGCTGATGCAAGCCAATCCTCAGGCCAGGTTTCTCCTGTACGACCCCTTGTCCAGTACAATTCTAGCAAAGCATTGTATGATGTCAGGTAATCTACTGTTCCGCGGTTACGAACTTTAACGTACAGATAGTTCAGGCCTGCACCATATCCAACACCCTCATCTTCCATTGTAACAGTATTTGGGTTAAAATAGGTACGTTTATTAATAATATCGGGACTTAACCAGAAATTCCCGGTGCCTGCAAACGGTTCGGAGCCATCGTCATCATCGGTATCTTTCATATACAAGTCTAAACCTATAACTGATACTGTGAATTCAGCTATATCTGTGCATCCTTCATTATTTGTTACAGTTACAGTAAATGTAGTTGTAACTACAGGGCTAACATCAATTGAAGAAGTTATATCGCCTGTACTCCACAAATAGCTTGTACCACCCCCCGCTGTTAAAGTTGTGGATTCTCCGGAGTAAATAGGATTATTACTAGCCGTAATCGTTGCTGTAGGAGGAACAAGCCATTGCACACTGTCATTTGCTGCACTTACGATTCCTGGACAACCCCCGACATCAGTTATTGTAACCGAAATATTCCAGGTAAATGGCAGGTCATCATAGCCAACATTAATTAATCCTGGTAGGGATGATGTGATATATCCATTGCTCCAAAGATAACTTAAACCCCAATATGACCCTACTTGCACCATATCTAAACCACAAAGTATTCCATCATTTGCAATAAGTCCGGAATATTCAGTTGTTACAATATGAGCCAGTGAGTCTGCTTCAGGCAGGGTAAAATTTGTTGACGCAGTGCATCCTTCCGGAAATGTAACAATGACCGAATAAGTACCTGACGAGGTTACAACAATGCTTTGCGTGCTATCACCAGTTGACCATAAATAAGAAATACCCTGATTAGCTGTGAGTGTTACAGTTGTGTCGGGACAAATTGTCTGAGAACTTGGGAAAATTACTGCTATTGGGTTGTCGCTACAATCTACGCCCAAACATTTAAGGGCTGCTTCTGAGTCAACTCTGCCACTTCCTAATAATCCAAATATGTTATTGGGATGGCTGACGGTATCATAGATATCCGCATTGGCTGAATTGATAATGCAGTTATATATTTCCTGAGGAGTAGCTGCCGGCTTATATGAACGCATTAGACCAGCTACAGAAGATACAATAGGCGCTGCCATAGAAGTGCCGTTATTATTCAAATATTCATTGTTTATAGGGTTACCGCCAGATGAATTAGCGACACAACTGTAGATGTTTGTACCATAAGATGCAATATCCACCCAGTGACCATAATTAGATCCTCTGGGTTGTCCTACTTGAGAATAACCCCAATCTGTGGGGTCTGCTATATCATTTTCATTATTAAGCCCTGCAACAGCAATAACCATGCTTCTGTCGTAAGTTTCCCAAGCCTGACCGGTTGTTCCTTCTCCATAAGCGGCGGGATAAAAAGGATTTAAGCTTGCATCATTTCCTGCAGCAGCAACCAATACCACACCATAAGTATGCCATGCCTCATAAATTGCATCATAATCAGATTGGCTATATCCATAGCTTCCCCAACTCATATTTATAACGTCGACACCATTTGCAACAGCCACGGATATGCCATCGTAACCATCTGTAATTACAGTATGATCACCATTATCAGCAGTGGCTTTAACACACATAATTTTATTATTCCATCCGACAGACGCAATTCCTATCCCGTTATTTGTTACGCCTCCTGCAATACCTGCTACATGGGTTCCATGCGAAAATTTAGTTGGACTTGCTGCGTTTATACCAGACAAAGGCGGATCTACATTATTATCACCATCTGCGACATCCCATCCATGTATATCGTCAATATAACCGTTACCATCATCATCAACCCCGGAAATACCTGATGCCTCTGTTGTGTTTGTCCATAGATTATTGACTA
>JACQWN010000053.1:0-12208 GCA_016209245.1 Bacteroidia bacterium | reverse complement strand
TTTCAGCATATTCAACAAAATCAAGAGTTTTTAACTCGCTGATAAAATTGTCAATATCACCCGCGTTTGGAAAAAAAATTCTATAGATTCTGTCAAAATGTGGTTTCCGGTAAACGGCAAACGGTCTTTCAACATTCGTTACGCCATATTTTGTTAAAATATCCTTTAACGAATTATCACTATCTAAAGTAATAACCGGATAAGCGGATACATCAACATTTGAAATATCCTTTATTTTCAGATAAAGTTTCCCGGATTGCCAAAGAGGACGACCTGACGGAACATGTTGAACCTGTGAAACAGATACTATTTCAAATGATATTAATATCACCGTTAATAAAAATAATTTTGCTTTTATTTTATTAAATTTTAAGGTTAATAATCATTGTATTACAATTTTTTGATTAAAAATGCCATTACCTGAATATAATCTTAAAAAGTAAATGCCTGCCGGGATGCCTGATACATCCAAGTTATTTAAATTAGTTTCGTATTTAATCAATACAGTTCTGCCGACGAGACTTAACAGTTCGGCTTTTTGAATATAACCTCCCCGTAAAATAATATTGCAGAAATTCACGGCAGGATTGGGATAAATTTTAAAACTTATATTCTCTTTTTCATTTTTTACTTCTGTAGTTATATTACAATTAATCGGAACTGGGAGATAAGTTGCAGTAGAATAAATCCCTAAATAAGTCACTGAACAATCATTTTGTACTTGAAATCTAAATGAGTGAAATTCAGTACAGCCAGATGGGCAATCACCTAATCCCAGTGTAAAATAATAAAATCTAATGTTTCCTGATTTAATATATGTTATTTCGTTGCCACCTCCATTCATAGGTATTCTTTCAGAATATACTATCCCGCTATAGCTTTCAATACTATCACAGAAGGGTAGTAAATTAATATTTTGAGTAGTAGTTAAAATTGCAACATTTAATGAATTCCAATAATTACTGATTGAAAATCCATAATTTGCGATAAAATTATCCAATTCTGTATAACCAGTAACTGTTTGCATATGCACCCATTGAGTTGTCCAACTGTATAAAGTATCCACCTTAACATAAATACTGTTAAATAAATAAATACTTGCATCATGATGAATACAATAATTATCAAAGACAGAATCTCTTTCAGAAATAGATGTTAAGTTAAAAATAGCAGCTAATCCCTGCCATATTGTATCTTGATAATTTTGAGGAATTATTATCGAATCTTTATATGGTGATTGCTGTTCAAATATTCTTTTTAGAGCTAATTGTTTCACATCTGCATCATAATAATTTTGTAAAACAGTTGGAACAGTACAACTGGATTGAATTTGTGCATTTATTTTAAAAGCACAAGTAATCAAAATAACGACTAATAATAATTTTTTCATAATAATTTTCTTTCAATTTTGTATTTCTATAATATTATAGACGTTTCTTATTTTAATAAGTTGTCTTCAATAAATTTTATTTACTCTTTGTATAAGTTGTTATAAAAAAGTATTTTTTAAAAACGACGCATAAAGTAGATTTTTTCAGTATCTAAAGTAATAATCGGAAAGGCTGCCAAATCAACATTTGAATTATCCTTTATTTTCAGATAAAGTTTCCCGGTTTACCAATGAGGACGGTCATAAGGAACATGTTGAACCTGTGTAACAGATACCATTGCAAATGATATAAATATCACCGTTAATAAAATTAATTTTGATTTCATAGTAAATTAATTTTAAGGTTAATAATTATTCTTTTATTATTTTTTCTGTATAAACTTCTTTTTCGTTTGACAAACGCAACACATAAACCCCCTATGCCAGTTTACTTATATCAAGTTCTGTTTTTTCTTGCAGTAATGGTTGCTGCAAAAGTAATTGCCCTTGAATATCATAAATTGAAATCAATGATTCTTTACATTTATTTTTAATGTTAGTTTGGATAATAATGTTATCTTTTACCGGGTTGGGAAGAACACGGATTACGTTATTTTGTGAAATTTCATTGACAGATACTAATTCTGATAAGGGGCGCTTCCATACTCCCCTACCCCAGGTACCTGCAAAAATATCTGTAGAGTTTATTGCTAATGACTCGACTTGAGTGTATAACGGCAAACCATCATTTACCGCAGTCCAAAGCCCGCCGTTATTGGTTGACAAATACACACCACTACCATCAGAAGTCCCGGCAAAAATGTTTGTTCCGTAAACTGCAAACGACCGGGGAAAGGTACTTACCGGCAAACCATTATTAACTGTAGTCCAGGAGACTCCATTGACGGTTGAAAGAAAGATGCCATCCCAGGTACCGGCAAAAATGTTTGTATCGCTTATCGCTAATGACCAGACTTGAAGAGTATAACCTGTCAAACCATTATTGACAGCAGTCCAGTTGCTTCCATTGTTGGTGGATAAAATCAGTCCCCGCAAAAATATTTGTCCCGCTTATAGCTAAAGCCCGAATATTAGAATCTGATAAACCATTATTTACCGCAATCCAATTGCCTCCATTATTGGTTGATAAAAACACGCCAGAACCAGCAGTCCCTGCAAAAATATTTGTTCCGCTTATGGCTAATGCTTTGACTTTATAAATTAAAACATTATTTACCGCAATCCAAGTGCTTCCATTATCGGTTGATAAGAAAACACCCTCACCTTCAGTGCCTGCAAAAATATTATTATTGCTCACGGCAAAACAGTTAATGGTTTCTCCATAAGGTCCATTGGTTTGCTGCCACTGTGCAGGGCTTAAATAATTATAAAGCACAAAAACTAATAAAAGTAATATTTGCTTTTTCATAAGACATCCATTTTAAAAATTTAATAAATAAAATTAAAGTTTAAAGAACTTTTTTGGTAACTTCAACAGTATAAATAAAACTATTTTTGGAATGAAAACATATCTATAAATTTTATACAATTTCTATGAAATAATGTTACATTTATAATATTATTATTTTTTCAAAAAAAATGCTATTCTCGGAATATAACCTTAATACATAAACCCCCGGTGGTATTTCCGACACATTAATCTTATTGATATTACACCCCTCGTTTATCAGAACAGGTTTGCCGTCGAGACCTACAAGCATAGCTTTCTGAATATCGCCTCCCTGAAAAATAATATTACATATATTTTTTGCCGGGTTGGGATAAATGACGATTTGGCGTTCCGTTTTATGATAAATTACTGAAACCGGTTCTTCCATGATTTTAGCAAGAAACATATCTGCACTGCCATAACTCATTACATATTCATTGCCGAAATAGGTATATTCATAAAACCTGCCGGTAATGTAAAGACTTCCATCCGGCGAGCGGGTAATGGAACGGCTGTAATCGCCTGATGGATGATTATTTCCGGCGCTGAGGCTCCATATACAATCTCCGTTTTCATCCAATTTAAGAACAAAAATATCATAGCTGCCATTACTTGGAATTGTTATATCATCATAATAAAGTGTGTCCATAAATCTACCTGTAAGATAGATGTTACCCAAACCGTCGTTTCAAGCGAATGATTAAAAAAGTCTTCCCAATATAATTTTGTTTGCTAAATTCAAGTAATTAATGCAACTTTTTAGAAGAGAAAAATTAAACCTATAATAAATTTATTATAATTAAAATAATATTTTATTTCTTATTTCCGTTATTCTGTTTTTAATTGTAACAAGAGTTTCCTCTGTCATTGTCAATTTATCAACCTTTTTCCTGAAAGGATCTTTTGAAGCGGAATAAGTAATTTCAATTTTATCGAAATCTTGTTTAAGCATTATAAGGTTATTGAGAAAATTTGTAAGAATAGAATCGGATTTATCGGGGTCAATTAATTTTAATGTATTGTCCAGGAAAAATTTCTGTTGCCCGACTATGATTTTACCTGTTTCAGATTTATCTTCATAAGCAACTACAGTCGAAAGATATAATCCTTCGACGAAACCTCCTGTAAGCACTAAAATTCCTGCTTGCTGACGATCATTTTCGATAAAATAATTGTTGACATCGTTGAACGAAGATAGAACCAGATAACTTAATGAATCAATATTATTCATATTATTTTCTAACCGCTGAATAATTTGAGGTGTGAAAGCGCCTGAAATACCAAGCTCCTGGGAAAGTATTTTCGCTTTGGCAGCATAATCAAGTAAAATTTGCTGACGTTCGTAAACGACGGAATAGCCCATATCAACTGAAATCATACCAAGCAGAAGCGCTTTTTGTACTTCGGAAGCAGGCATAGTTAGCTCCTTTTTTTGTGGAATCAGCAGGTCGGAGTAAAATTCGGGTTTGCTTTTTCGCAGCATATTAGCAATCTGAAGCGGGGCAGGCATTGAAAAAATAGCCCCACTGCCAGTTCCGGCGGTACTTAAACTATCCGATAAATTTTTCTGGTCTGATGTTTCACCGGGCTGATTTTTGCATCCGGGAATATATATTAGCAATGATATTGCTGCTAAAATTGTAAATATTTTTATCATATTCATTAATGTATAAATTTATCCCGTTTCACGAATAATGTTAAAATTTGGTAACTATTTAGGTAGGAGCAGTATTATCCCACCGAAGTACGAAAAATATACGAACTTACGAATTACGAAATGGCCAGCGTATTCGTAATTCGTATATTCGTAAAAAATTCGTACTTCGTTGGGATAATATACGTATGAAATAACATTGACCTAAATAATTACAAAATTTGTATATTTGTTATATAATATTTTTTAGTATCTCCCTGCAAATTTTTTCATCAAAAACAGCATTTGCAGGTATCTTAAAACCATCAATAATGTGTGATATTAATATCTGTTGCTTATTAATAATTGTCTTCATGTATTTGTTTTTTGATAAAATATATTGTTCAATTATTTCATTTTCATGGTCAATAATCCAATATTCAGGTATATTATGGAGTTCATAATCCTTCAGTTTTATTCCCCTATCTATCTTTTCGGATGATTCAGATGTAATTTCAATAATAAAATCGGGCGCTGGAAATAATTTCTGTTCAGGAGTAAATTCCGATGCCTTTTCATTATTAAAAAAACAGATATCCGGTTCGTAATCGTTACGCGTAAGGCGAATTAATATTTTTTCAATTCCAACTAACCCAAGTTTATGCTTATTAACATAAACGTCAAGTAATATTAATAGTCTCTTTGATATTTGATTATGCTTCAATGTTACCGGTGAATGGATAATAATTTCTCCATTAATAAATTCGGCTTTTACCGAATCGTTTATTTCATTATAAAACCAGTTTCTTTTTGCCTGCTCTGTCTTCCATTTTTCTTCCATTTCGGCAAGAATCTTCGGAAATTCAGGCATTTGGTATAAAATGTCCAATTCTTTGTACATATCAGGTTAATAAATCTTTCAAATTTAATTTAAAACCATGAAGAATATGATTTCCTGATAATGTTTGGTTAAATCCTTCTACTACCCTCACAGGTTTATCAGGAACATAGATATAAACTTTTTTATGTTCGAGGTCAATAAGCCAACCTAACCGGCAACCATTTTCGAGCCATTCCTGCATTTTATCCTGTAAAATTTTTATTGAATCATATTCCGATTTAAGTTCAATGACAAAATCGGGACATATATGTGCAAATCGTTGCCGGTCTTTTTTTGATAATGCTTCCCAACGTCCTTTTTTTATCCATGCAGCATCAGGCGAGCGAACCGCTCCATTTGACAAAGTAAATCCGGTACTGGAGTCAAAAGCATATCCAAGCTTGCAACTGTTATTCCACATCCATAGAATAGCCAGGATGTTTGCATTCCATCTCCCTGTTTCAGAATGAGTAGGTGTCATAACTAAAATATTTTGGTTCTTATCCCGTTCAAAACGCAAATCGCGGTTTTGTATGCAAAAATTAAAAAAGTCTTTATCCGTCATCCGAAATGCGTTGGTGTTTATCATGAATGTTTCCATCATAATACTTCAATTAAAATTTTGAATGCAAAAATAATAAAAAAATATAATTTAAGAGAGGTTAACGAATAAGTGTTACCGCCCCTGCTTCCTTATGCTCAACACCGGAAAGATCTTTAAAAATTACAAGCCATGTATAAGTTCCCGGAGGCGCCGGGCGTTTTCCATCTTTCACTCTTCCATCCCAACCGTATAACTCCGGATTTTCTGAATCAAATTTGTCGGTTTCATATATTACTTCACCCCAGCGATCATAAATATACATCCGGAAGTTATTGGCATCAATTCCTGTTCCCTTCACACAAAAAATATTATTTAAATCATCGTTTTCAGGCGTAAATGCACTTGGAGCATAAAACGTATATTCAGGTTTTACCGTTACATTCAAAGATGTCGAATCAATGCAACCATGACCTGAATATGATATAAGTATGACATGGAACTGTCCCGGAATCAAATATAAATGATAAAAATCATACCCTCCGAGCACGGTGATTGTATCACCATCACCTAAAATACATACATCAACATAGCTTCCAGTTGTATAATTTGCAATATTTATCTGGGGTCTTATTAGTGTTACTACTTCAGGTTCGGCATAAAATTCAGATTCGGGGAGCGGATAAACCTGAATAATATTTTGATATTCCACCGAATTGGAACAACCTTGTGGCGTGGTTACAGTTACAGTAACATCATAAAAACCGGCATTTGAATAAACATGAGTAAAATCACTGCCTGTAGCAGTTGAATTATCTCCAAGGTCCCAGTAATAAGTTCCGCTGGGTGAGCTTGTCGCCTGAAAATGAACTGATAAGGGCTGACATCCTTTGGTATTGTCAACATCTATATCAATTTTGGGGAGCGGAAATACTCTAATCGGAATAGCGTAAATAGCGGGATTATTGATTACACATTGTTCCGAGGAAGTAAGGATACAGGAAACCATACTGCTGTCGTTCAAATTCATAGTTGTGTATATAGGACTGTTTGTTCCTACATCAAGATTATTAACTTTCCATTGATATACAGGATTGGTTCCAGGATTTGTCGGAACAGCAGTAAATGTAATTTCATCTCCTTTACAGATTGTATCGGAAGGCGAAACTAGTATTTCTAAGTCAACCAGTAGTTCCGGATTTACAGTAATGGTCAATACATCAATATCAGAACATCCGTTTTGATTAGTAACAGAAACAGTATATACCGTAGTTATCAGAGGTGATGCAATGGGATTTGGTATAATTGCAGAGCTAAGCCCGGACGCAGGCGACCATAAATAAGAAATTCCTCCTGTTGCATTAAGCTGAACATTGTCGCCTTCACAAATTATCCGGTCGGAACCGGCATTAGCTATTGGTGAAGGATTTACGAGGACGATAACACCATCGCTCGAAGTACATCCTTCCGCATTTGTTACGGTTACTATATAAGTCGCCGACGTTTGTGGAGTGAACGTAATACTAGGCCCTGTCATCGAATTGCTCCAAGTATAAGTACCACCGCCGGTGGCGGTTAATGTAACTGATGAACCGGAGCATATTTCTTTATCAAGCCCTGCATTTGCAACAGGTAAAGAATTGACCGTAACAGCTACTTCAGCAGAATCGGTGCAGGTAATTGAAGAAACAGTAACATAGTAAGTAGTTGTAACTGCCGGTGATACGCTGATAATTTGAGTTGTAGCGCCTGTGCTCCAGATGTACGAGTCGCCTGACGATACCGTAAGAATAGCAGATTCTCCTTGGCAAATTGTAGCCGGAGAGCTAATAGCCGTGATTCCAGGGTTAACAACAATCTGAATGTTTGTAGTTCCGGAACATCCGCTTTCTGATACTGTCACAGTATATATTGTACTGTTAGACGGGGAAACTGTAATTGATTGCGTTGTTTCGCCTGTGCTCCAAAGAAACTGTGAGCCGCCTGTGGCTGTAAGAACCGACGATTGGCTTTCACAAATAGTTGAAGGCAAGGCGGTGATAACAGGATTAACTGCCGCACCTACTGTAACCGTTACTGAATCGGTACCTGTGCAATTATTCTGTGTTATCGTAACATAATAAGTAGTTGTTTGTAATGGCGATACATTTATGCTTGCATTTGTCGCCTGAGTGCTCCATAAATATGATGTGCCGCCTGTTGCAGTCAGCGTAACAGATGCTCCCTGGCAGACAGATTGGTTTGGCCCGGCGTCAGCCGAAGGAGTAGAGTTAACTGTAATGGTCACCGCATCGGAAGAAGAACAGCCATTTGTTGTTACTGTAACCGAATAAATTGTTGTAACAACCGGTGTAACAGTGATTGATTGAGTTAAGCTTCCCTGGCTCCATGAATAAGAATCTCCGCTTCCTGCCGATAATGTAATTGCAGAACCGGTACATATTGTCAGGTCGGTCCCTAAATCAACTTGCGGTGAAGAATTAACGGTTATATTTATATCATCGTCATCGGAACAACCATTTTGCGAGACTGTAACATAGTAAGTAGTAGTTGATAATGGATATACGGTAATTGAACTTAAAGTGCTTCCGGTGTTCCATTGGTATGTGGTTCCGCCTGAAGCTGTAAGAATAGCCGGCTGTCCGGCACATATTGTCTGATCGCTTCCTGCATTGGCAACCGGTGTATTGTAAACTGTAACAGTAACTGTTGTAGAGCCGGAGCAACCGATATCGGTTACAGTAACTGAATAGGTTGTTGTAACAGGTGGTGAAACTATGATTGATTGTGTTGTTTCACCAGTACTCCAGAGGAATGAAGTTCCTCCGGAGGCAGTCAACTGGGCTGATTCTCCCGTACAAATTGTAGGAGGAGAAATAATAACAGAAATGCTATCGGTTACATCTATTTGAATTTGTGCGGTACCAGTACATCCATTTGGGTCGGAAACAGTAACGGAATAAGTCGTAGTAGCCGGTGGAGACACTGTGATTATCTGAGTAGTTTCACCGGTATTCCAATAATAAATTGTTCCGCCGTCAGCTTCCAGTTGTGTTGATTGACCTGCACATACTGAAGGGATTGTGGCTGTAATCGAAGCGACAATCTGAGTGCTGACATAAACTGTTACGCTATCAACTGCTGAACATCCGTTGGCAGTAACAGTAACATAATACATTGTTGTACCGGCAGGTGAAACGGTAATAGTCTGAGCGGATGAGCCGGTGCTCCAGAGATAAGATGTACCTCCTGAAGCGGTCAGGGTTGTATTTATAGTATTACAGATAGTCTGATTATTACCCGCTTCGGCATTAGGAATAGCATTCACAGTGACATTTACCTGGTCGGTGCCTGTGCAACCGCTCGAATTGGTAACTGTTACAGAATATTGCCCCCCGGCAGATACGGTTATTGTCTGAGTAGTGGCTCCGTTATTCCAGCTATATGATGTAAAACCGGCTCCGGCATTAAGAACGGCAGTTTGATTGCTGCATATTGTAATATTATTGCCAAGATTTACAGATACAGGGGCGGGCTGCGTAATAGTCACGTTAACTGTACCGGGGCAATTATTATCATCCGATACATTTAATGTATAGGTTCCGGCAGCAAGTCCCGAAAAAATTTGTGTTCCCGTTATATTGTTGTATGTAGCGATAATTGTACCGACGCTGTTTTCTAAAACATAATCGTAAGGCGAAGCTCCGCCGGTTGTCGAAGCGGTAAAGCTTCCGCTAGACTGTCCATAACATTGTACACTCGTGATATTTGTCGTAATAGTCAGCGTTGGACAGCTTGAACAGTAAGGCAATGTGGAAATGTTTGCTATTTCCAGAGTATTTCCGTATATATCGGTTACGCGGATAGGCCAGGTGCCTGGAGGTGTGACGGTTGTTCCTGTGGCAAAATTCGACCACTGAGCAGGAACATTACATTCAGTAACAGGAAACATCCCGTCTAAGCATTGTCCAAAAAACCAGGTATAACCACAACTCTCACAAGTGGCCTGATTGGTTATCGGAATTGTAGAAGCCGGAATATAAGTATCCCAGCTATATGGTCCTGTTCCACCGGAAACGGTTATATTTCCGTTTGTTTCCTGGCAGGCGGTCAAGGTAGCGCAAGCGTTTACCGTGATAGTTGTTGAATCGCTGCCGCAAGCTAAAGTATATACTATAGTAAAAATCCCTGCGCCTGAAACCGATGGATTAAATACACCGGTGGCGGGATTGGTAATACCGGTTCCGCTCCATGTTCCGCCCGGAGTTGATGATGTCAATGTAACCGGAGGATCAGTACTGCAAAATGTATCAACCGGACATATATTTGCATCACAGCAGACCAGCGCATATTGGGCGCAAGCACTTAAGCTCACCGATTGTATTCTCCCGTTCCTGTTAGTGGATTGATTATCATACTGAGCGCCGACAGCTATAACTTCACCATTGGAATTTACACTGACATCATACACTGTAAAAGGGACATTGAACTGTGCTAATATATTCAGGTTAGCATCATATTTTACGATACGGTCGGTTGAACCTGCGTAAACATTGCCGCAATTATCCACATCAAGACCGCTGTTTTCAACATAGATTTCTCCCAAAAAATCCGTTTGATTCGACCCTCCAGGGATAGATGCGGAAGAAATTAAAGAACCGTTTGATAATGCTCGCTTATGGATTTCATCCCCGCTGTGTGTATAGAAGAATTGGTCATTGGCGACTAAGGCTTTCAGCCCTCCTCCGTTCTGTGTCGCCGGCAGGTAGTTTTCACATTTATAACTTAAATGATGTCCATTATCAACCTGAAAGATGGGTTCTTCATTGGGACAAACGCCGATATTCTGGTTTATCGCACCAACGTCATTATGTGTCAGGAAAATATATTTTGCACCTTTTGATGAAGAAATTGACCTGACTTCTACCGGTGTAGAGAACATAACCGACAAGTCCGTATAAGCAAAATTTTGAGACCCCAGTACATTACCATTATTTATATCCATATCAAATATTGTTGCATAAGCTTCCATATTTGGAAATGACAACATATTCAATATGGTTCCGCCAACAATAAGTTTTGTTTTATCGCAGTTAAATGTTATTGACCACCATTCTTCATCATCAAAAAGTCCGCCGCCTCCATCATTATGCCATATCATATTTGCATTGTTATCAACTCTTTCCATTGCCGGAGCTGTTCCTGATGTAATGTAACTGGTGCCCGAATTATCAGTTGCCAATGTTCCCAACCAGACCGAAGCTGTATCCCACGGTGTTGTATATGTCCACTGAAGCGCCCCTGCACTGTTGTATTTTTTTAGCTCCATAGGTGTCTCGCCCCCAATCACATATACATTGCCAGCACCATCGGTTTCAACCTCCCACACCGCTGTGGATGTAGTAAAATTTGGTGATACTACCCAAGGATCAATAATAATTTCCTGAGAGTTATCATAATCTTCAACATCAAAAGACAAAATATTGTTTTCAAATCTGAACCCCGAGGGTATTTCCTTTTTGGAATTTCTGTAATAAACATAAGGTTCAAGCTCGGTAATTGCACCCAGTGAACTTTTTATTATTAATTGTCCCGATTTGTCAAGCCAATAACTAATATATTCGGAACCAACATTCGTGCGACTGTTAACATACTTCATTTTTATATTTGCAGGATCAGCGCCGGGATGGACAATCAGCGAATATTTCATTCCAATCTCATGGTCTATTTTATATATGACATCAATACCATTATATATATTTTTATAAATTAACTTCTGGTAAGCATCAATGTAATTAATGTTGTAAACTCCTTTGGTCCCCGGATTTCTTATAGCATACGAGTAGTAATCATACGATTTATCTTCTGCGATGATTTTAACATTCCCGTTGGCATTTAACCATATATTATGTATTAATTCACTGATATTTATTCTTTTAGGAATAGATGAATCGTCATGTTTATTTCTTCCGTGATTTCTGATGGATTTATCGAAACGGTATGTAAGTCCTTGTTTTGTGAAAAAAACGTGAAATGTATTATTGGCGATTGCATATTCAATTTCTGAATTTTTCAGCCAGTTACGTCCGTTATATTGACCTTTGTTTTCAATAAAGACTTTAGGAGAGGAAAAATCCCCTGTCAAGGAATTGCCGTTATTCTGAGCAATTCCTGACCACCCCATGAATATAAAAAAGATAAAGAGGGTGATTTTGAATAAAAATTTAATCTGTAACATAAAGCAAGTTGTTTTAAATAATATACAAAAATAGTTGAACTTCGGTATTTATAATAATTATCCTGAATAATTCATGAATTTTAATATAAAATATATG
>JACQWN010000052.1 GCA_016209245.1 Bacteroidia bacterium | reverse complement strand
CCAAATCAGGCGCCGGCGTTTGATTTTACAATTGCTGCTTCAAAATCAGTTAATGCAGTTGTTCATGTTAAAACACAATATGACCAACCAGGATATTCTAATCCGATTTATGATTTCTTTTTCGGAGATATATATCAATATACCCCGCCTCAACGAATTATTAATTCCGGCTCAGGTGTCATAATTTCAGCCAATGGTTATATTGTAACAAACAATCATGTTGTAGCTTCTTCAGAATATATTGAAGTTGTACTGAACGACAAACGGAGCTTTAAGGCCGAAATTATCGGCACCGACCCTAAAACCGATATAGCTCTGCTAAAGATAGAAGCCGATAACCTTCCTTTTCTGGTATATGGCGATTCCGATGCTTTACAAGTTGGAGAATGGGTTTTAGCGGCAGGTAATCCGTTTAATTTGACTTCAACTGTTACTGCAGGAATTGTCAGCGCTAAAGCACGAAATTTGAATATTTTATCAAAATTTGCGATTGAATCGTTTATTCAGACTGATGCAGCAGTTAATCCGGGTAATAGCGGAGGCGCTCTTGTAAATACAAACGGCGAGCTTGTGGGGATTAATACAGCCATCGCTTCAAATACAGGTTCATTTACCGGCTATTCCTTTGCTATACCTGTTAATATTGTCAAGAAAATTGTTTCCGATATTATTGAATTTGGCGAAGTGCAACGGGCATATCTCGGTGTTTATCCTGTGGATATTGATGCTGTTTTGGCTTCTAAATTAGGGATAAATAAAATTGAAGGTGTTTACATTGAAGGAATTAGTGAAAATGGCGCTGCAGCCGATGGAGGAATTAAAGCCGGTGATATTATTACTCAAATTGGAAATGTACAGGTTAATAATGTTTCTGAATTACAGGAACAAATAAGCAGGTACCGCCCGGGTGATAAAATTAATGTGAACATATTGCGTGAAAGCAACAAGCAGGAATCAATCATAACTCTCAAAAACAGATATGGCGGTACTAATATTTATAAATCGGGCGAAATGCAAATAATGGGTGCAAAATTAGGTGTAATTTCCAATGAAGAAAAAAGAAAGCTTCATATTAACAACGGATTGAAGATTATTGAATTAAATGATGGAAAACTAAAGGAGGTTGGTATTAAAAAAGGATTTATTATTACACGTGTTAACCGCGAACTTGTCTTTAACAGTGAAGAATTAGAGATTATTCTTGAAAATGCAAAAGGCGGAATTCTGATTGAAGGAATTTATCCAAATGGTATGACCGCATATTATACATTTGGAGTATAAAATTAGTTATTTCTCATATATTCTTATAAATCAATAAATTATAAATTTTATGAGTAAAGTTATAAACTCTATTGACTTTCACTAAAATTTATACTATCTTTGCGAGTTTAAATTTTAATATTTTATGAGGCAACTGAAAATAACAAAATCTATCACTAATCGTGAGAGTGCCTCTCTGGATAAATATCTTCAAGAGATTGGAAAAGAGGAACTTATTACGGTTGAAGAAGAGGTGGAACTTGCTCAACGAATCAAAAAGGGTGATAGAGAAGCTCTGGAAAAACTTACCAGAGCAAATCTGAGATTTGTCGTTTCAGTTGCAAAACAATATCAGAATCAGGGCTTAAGCTTGCCTGATTTAATAAATGAAGGGAATCTTGGATTAATTAAGGCAGCAGAAAAATTTGATGAAACCAGGGGCTTTAAATTTATTTCTTATGCAGTTTGGTGGATACGACAATCTATCTTGCAGGCATTAGCCGAACAATCAAGGATTGTACGTTTACCGTTAAATCAGGTCGGCTCGCTTAATAAAATTAACAAAGCATTTTCAAGATTTGAACAGGAACACGAACGTACCCCATCCCCCGAAGAGCTTGCCGAAATGCTTGAATTACCCAAAGAAAAAGTTATTGATACAATCAGAGTATCAGGAAGGCATATTTCTGTTGATGCACCGTTTGTTGACGGTGAAGATAATACTCTTCTCGATATTTTAGAAAATAAAGATTCACCGGTTACTGACATGAAACTAATAGGAGAATCTCTTTCAAAGGAAATCGAAAGAGCTCTCGCTACTCTTACTGAAAGAGAAAGAGATATTGTCAAATTATTTTTTGGAATACAAATTCAGGAAATGACACTTGAAGAAATAGGTGATAGATTCGGATTAACCCGTGAACGGGTACGTCAAATCAAAGAAAAAGCTATCCGTCGTTTACGGCATACTTCAAGAAGCAAACTCTTAAAATCTTACCTAGGATAATCTATTAGTATCAGGGTGTCTTGAAGCCATAAGTTAGCCCTAAATTAAACTTTCGATATGAATTAAGTCACCCCGACACTGATAGAGAGACTATTTAAAAGAATCGGATATTTCATTTCCGTTTATATCCCATTCTTTTTTTACCATAAATACACCTTCTTTATAAATAGTAATCTTTTTCTTATTCCCATTTTCATACCACCAGCCCGATTCACCGTCCATTATTCCATTTTTATAATTTACAGCCGATCGTTTGTTGCCGTTTTTGTACCAATCAACCCATAAGTCGTTTTTTTCTCCCTTATTATAATTTCCTTCCCGTTTCTTTTCACCGGTATCATACCACCATGACCATTTCCCCTGCATTCGACCATCAATATACTGACCTTCTTTCCCTTTTATACCGTTTTCATAATATCCTATACAAGGTCCTGTGTAAGGTTTATCTTCGCCCTTATAGTACATTATTAAATCTTTTTCTTCCAAATCAGGATCTATTGTTTGAGCGCTTAAAGAAAAATACATTAATGTAAAAAATAAAAAACTGATATTTTTCATATTCAGATAGTTTTATAATTATTGCAAACAAAAAATAAATTGTACTATACTGTACGCGGGGTAAATGAAGCATTATGCAATAGTGCTCTATTAATTTCCTGAATTAGAATGATGAGACCAAAGACGATAACAATAACACCAAAAATTAAAGCAGCAATAATTTGAAACATGATTATTGAGTTTTTAGTTGTTTTAAATCTTTTTTTATATTTATATAAATATGTATGCAAACAAATGTCAAAATAAACAGAAAAAGGCATCATTACACAAATATAATAATAATACAAAGTTAAATAATTATTAACTGAAAAAAAGTATTACTCAACCATGACATATTAAAAGATTTATTTTGAATAAGCTGTTTCAGCTAATCGTTTATAAAAATTATATCTCCATTTTGCATTTGCTTCGGCTTCCTTGAAGAGAACTTCTGCAATAGCCGGAAAATTCTTCTTTAAAGAAGTATATCGTACTTCGGAATTAAGAAATTCCTGGAATTTACTCCAATCAGGTTCAGGGGAATCGAGAATGAATGGATTTTTCCCTTCTTTTTCCAGGAGCGGGTTGTAACGGTAGTTATGCCAATAACCTGCTTTAACGGCAAATTCTTCTTCATACTGCGATTTACCCATTCCATCGCGGAGTCCGTGATTAATGCATGGTGAATAAGCAATAACAAGTGATGGCCCGGGGTATGCTTCCGCTTCCTTAAAAGCTTTAAGGCATTGCGAATTACTTGCCCCCATTGCAACCTGGGCTACATAAACATATCCATAAGTCATTGCCATAGCGCCAAGGTCTTTCTTTCTGGTTCTCATACCGGCTGCTGCAAATTTTGCTACCGCACCTACCGGTGTGGACTTTGACGCCTGACCGCCTGTGTTAGAATATACTTCAGTATCAAGAACGAGAAGATTGACATCTATATGTGTTGCAATTACATGGTCTAATCCGCCATATCCGATATCATAAGCCCAGCCGTCGCCGCCGAAAGCCCAAACAGATTTTTTTATCAGATATTGCTTAAGCGATAATATTTCTTTTGCTATGGGATGATTCCATGATTGGCAAACTTTAATGACTTTTTCAGCGGCTTCTGTTGATTTTTCCGCATTACTCATGCCATCAAGCCAGGTCTGGAAAGCTTCTTTGATATTGCTTTCCGCTCCGCTGTTAATAGCTGTTTGCATCCTGTCGGCGATACGGAAGCGAATAGTTTCGATACCGAGAGCGATTCCAAAGCCACATTCAGCATTATCTTCAAAAAGCGAATTCGCCCAAGCTATTCCTTTGCCGGTTTTTATATTCGCCCTGTAAGGAGTCGAGGGAGCCGAACCGCCATAAATAGATGAACAACCTGTAGCATTGGTAATAATCATTCTTTCTCCGAATAGTTGCGATAATAGTTTGACATACGGCGTTTCACCACAACCGGCGCATGCTCCTGAAAATTCAAATAACGGCTGAATAAACTGAGTATTTTTTACCGTCTTATCTTTTTCAACCACATTATCTCTATATCCGACTTTATGGTGCATATATTCCCATCGCTCAGCTTCGGCAAGTTGTGTTTCGAGTTGTTTCATTACAAGCGCCTTTGTTTTTGCAGGGCATACATCTTCACAATTTCCACATCCCTGACAATCTAATACGCTTACCTGCATTCTGAATAAATAATCTTTTGTAGAGCCAAGGCCTTTAATTGCGACAGTTCCCTGAGGGGCTTTATCAGTTTCTTCCTGTGTCAGAAGAAAAGGACGAATCGCGGCATGAGGACAGATAAATGAACATTGATTGCATTGAATACAATTTGCAGGAATCCATTCAGGAACATTTACCGCTACTCCGCGTTTTTCATATTCGGTAGAACCGGCAGGAAAAGTCCCGTCTTCCCTTCCCAAGAAAGTGCTGACAGGTAAATTGTCGCCATTCATAGCATTGATTACATTGGCTTCTTTTTCTATAAATTCCGGTAATTTGTCGGATTTAGCTTCATCACTGATTACAATATTTGCCCATTCAGGAGGAATATCAATTTTATGAACTTCACCTCCCCGGTCTATTGCAGCATAATTTTCATTAACTACTTTTTCTCCTTTGGAACCGTATGTTTTTGCAACGGCTTTTTTCATCTCTTTAAGCGCTAATTCATATGGAATAACCGGAGAAACTTTAAAAAATGCCGATTGCATAATAGAATTTGTTCTTCCGGGTAAACCGATCTCTTCGGCAATTTGTGTTGCATTGATAATGTAAACTGAAATTTTCTTTTCAGCAAGGAGCTTCTTCATTTTGTCAGGGAATCTCTTCTTTGTCTCTTCTGCATCCCATATACTGTTTAAAAGAAATATTCCATTTTCTTTAATACCTTTCAGCATATCATATTTATCTAAATAAGCAGGCACATGACATGCGGCCAAATCGGGATGATTTACCAGATAAGGTGAATGAATAGGATAATCGCCAAACCGTAAATGCGAAACCGTTACCCCGCCTGATTTTTTTGAGTCATAAGCAAAATATGCTTGGCAATATTTATCAGTATCTTCTCCAATGATTTTGATGGAATTTTTATTGGCTCCGACAGTGCCATCTGAACCGATGCCATAAAACTTGGCTTCAAATGTACCTTTAGGAGTAACATTGATTTCAGGCGCAGGAGGTAATGAGCTAAATTTAACATCATCATTAATACCTATTGTAAAATGATTTTTCGGTTGAGATTGCTTAAGATTTTCGAAGACTGATAAGAGCATTGAAGGAGTAGTATCTTTTGAGCTTAAACCGTATCTTCCGCCGATAATAACAGGAGCATTTGGCTTATTATAGAAAATATCACGTATATCTAAATATAACGGCTCACCATTAGCGCCGGGTTCTTTGGTTCTATCGAGCACAGAAATCCGTTTAACTGATGGAGGGTAAACTTTGAAAAAATATTTTTCAGAGAATGGACGATACAGGTGAACGGTAATAATTCCAACCTTTTCTCCTTTATTGCAAAGATAATCAACCACTTCTTTGGTGGTACTGGTTACTGAACCCATGGCAATAATGATATTTTCTGCATCGTTGGCACCATAGTAAGTAAATGGATGATATTCCCTGCCGGTCATTTTCGTGATTTCCTGCATATATTGTTCAACTGTATCGGGAACGGGGTCATAGAATTTGGTTGCGGCTTCTCTTGCCTGGAAAAAAATGTCCGGGTTTTGTGCTGTACCGCGGGTAACAGGATGCTCAGGATTAAGTNNTTGAAGAGCTTCGTAATCAATGAGAGGAGCTAATTCATTATCGGTGAAATATTCAACTTTCTGGACTTCATGAGAAGTTCTGAAGCCGTCGAAAAAATGAAGAAATGGAATTCGTGTTTTAATTGCCGTCAGATGAGCTACACATGCAATATCCATAATTTCCTGAGCGCTTCCTGTGGCAAGCAATGCAAAGCCGGTCGGCCTGATTGCCATCACATCGCTATGGTCGCCAAAAATTGATAATGCGTGTGCAGCAACTGTTCTTGCGCTTACATGAATAACACCAGGCAACAGCTCTCCTGAAATTTTATACATATTGGGAATCATCAGCAAGAGACCTTGTGATGCCGTAAATGTGGACGTAAGGGCTCCGGCCTGTAAAGAGCCATGGACAGCTCCGGCAGCACCGGCTTCCGATTGCATTTCAATTACTTTGACCGGTTCGCCAAAAATATTCTTTTTTCCGTGTGCCGACCATGAATCGCAATATTCCGCCATATCCGAAGAGGGTGTTATCGGATAGATTGCAGCTACTTCGCTAAACATATAAGCAACGTGTGCTGCGGCATAATTACCTTCGCAAGTGATGAACTTCTTATTTTCAGACATTGTTTTATCACCTATATTTATTTATATTCAAAAATAATCCGCTAAATTACAATAATTGATTTATTTTTTATATGTTTAATATCATTTTATCCTGAATAATTCGTGAATTTTAAAAATAAAATATATGACTAACCCCGTCTTTTAAGGCGGGGTTAGAAAAACCTGTCAGGTCTTCATGACAACCCTAAATCAAGGCATATTGGACAATTTTCTTAACATGTATTTCCAATGTATTGAACAAAGGCAGAAAAAAATCCTCTGGTTTTATTATTAATGGAATTTCAGTACATCCAAGAACAATTCCCTCCGCTCCTCTCTCATGTAATTTATTCATAATATTAATGAATGTACTTTTTGTTTCGATATTGAATTTTCCTTTAACTAATTCATTAAATATTGCATTGTGAATAAAATCAATATCACTATCCTCTGGAACTAAAACTTTAAGACCAGACTGAGTAAGAATTGAACGGTAAAATTCTTCTTTCATTGTTGGTGCAGTTCCTAATAATCCGACACATTTGAGTTTATGAGCAATAATTTCATCCGCAGTCGCTTCGGCAATATGTACTAATGGAATTGAAATTTCAGAAGTCAACCGGTTGGCAAACCTGTGCATCGTATTTGTACATAAAACAAGAAAATCAGCGCCTGCTGATTGCAATTTTTTTGCTGCATCTAAAAGCAAGTCAAAGATTCTATCATATTCATTAGCTTCTGCAAGTTGATGAATATCATTCAAATTGAAGGAATAAATAATGCATTGTGCAAAATTAATTCCACCAATCCGGAAATTGACAGATTCATTAATTCTTTTATAATACTCGGCGGTTGATGCCCAACCGGTGCCACCGATTAAACCTATTGTTTTCATG
>JACQWN010000620.1 GCA_016209245.1 Bacteroidia bacterium | reverse complement strand
AAGATGAACTGAATGTTCCGCCTGGTGTAACAACATTAGGAGTCGGATCTACCCCGCTTTGACAGAATGTTGATGATGTATATGAAAAGCTTGCATCAGAAGTGGTGGTAACGGTTACAGAAATATTATCCGTTCCCGTACAACCAAGATTATCGGTGACAGTGTATGTCAGATTATATGTACCTTGCGAAACTGAATTAAAAGTAGGATTAACTACATTATTCGATGATAAGGGTCCTGTGTCGCCTGTCCATAAATGACTAACATAAACACCTGAGCTTCCGGATGGATTGCCGTTAAGGAATAAATTTGTTCCTGAACAGGGCACAGCAGGATCGGGCAGGATATTTGCAGAAGGAGCTGCATTAACAGAAACGGTAATATTATCGCTAAAGGTGCATCCATTGGCATCGGTAACTGTATATGTATAGTTATAGGTAGTGGCGACAGGTGATGAAAAGACAGGTGAAGCAATAGATGTAGATGATAGATACATAGTGCTTGTACCGGTCCATAAATGAGAATAGGGAGATACCCCGCCGGATGGATTGCCATTTAAAGTGAGATTAGCTCCGGCACAAACAGATGCCGGGTCGGGTGTTATTCCTGCTGCGGGTTTACTATTAACTGTAACTGTAATAACATCGGTTGATTGACAACCGTATGAGTCGGTAACTGTATATGTCAGGTTGTATGTCCCTGCAGTTGAGCAATTAAAAACTGGAGTTGAAATATTAACATTATTCAGATAGATTGCTCCGCCTCCGGTCCATGAATGGGTATATATTCCTGTGCCACCTGAAGGATTTCCAAATAAGGTCAAATTACTACCTGCACAGACTGTGGCTGGATCGGGAGTAATAGCTGAAGCCGGGTTTTGATAAACAGTCACCGAAATATTATCTGAACCGGTACAGCCATTGTTATCAGTAACGGTATAAGTAAGATTATAAATTCCGGCTGTTGATGTATTAAATATAGGATTAACAATAGCTGTAGATGATAAAGGAGAAGTATTTCCGGTCCATGAATGCCCTGTAATAACACCGCTGCCCGGAGTTGGGTTTCCGTTGAGTTGAAATCCCACACCGGCACATGTAGCGGCAGGATCTGGTGAAACAGATGCTGTAGGTTTGGAATATACTGTAACAGTAACGCTGCTCGTAGCGGTGCATCCGCTTCCACCTGCATCGGTGACTGTAACTGTATAAGTAGTTGTAGAATTTGGAGTAGCTGTTGGATTTGCTATAGTTGTGTTACTTAATCCGGTAGAGGGGCTCCATTGGTAAGTATAACCGGCAACTCCGCCGGTTGCAGTCGGACTGCCTCCAATAGCGACACTGCTACCCTGACAAACAGCTTTAGCAGGCCCGGCGCTTGCTGTTGGACCATTGACTGTAATTGTCTGACTTGCACAATCAGAACAACCGTTTTCATTATCCCAGCAATAAGTAATAGTATGTGTTCCTGGTCCTGCTGCTGCTGCATCGAAATATGCCCAACCATCGCCAATATCATAAACTATTCCTGGTCCGGTAAAATCGGCAATTCCGTTTAAATAACCGATATTTACTGAAAAACAATTTGTTCCGCCGTTATGGTCAAATGTTCCGGTTGTAACAGGTGTAGATAAATTGGCATGGTCATAAACCAAATATGGAAATGTACCACTGGGGCCATTATCGCACCACTCAAACGACCAAAATACGTTAGGATCAAAACCATCGGCATAAAAAGTCATAATCATATTATTATCAATCGTACCGCCATAAAAATCCGGAGAAAATATATCAGTAGGAGCCCATCCGCCGATAGAAACACCATCGGCAAAAAATTCAATTGAATTTTGGGTTGTAGAATTAGCATCGGTAGGATTAATGACAACAGACCATCCGGGTTTATCATAGCCACCGGCATCAATTGAATCAAAAGCGGTTATCCAAAATTCCTGGTCGCATGTAAATGGAGAAACAGAAGTAAGACTGACATGATCGGGGTACCTGTAAAAACCTACGGTCGGACAACCTGGTGTACTGACTAGTTGTATTGACAGTGTCATACAGATAGAATTGCTTATACAATCCCATTCATCAACTAAAATATCATAATCTCCACCAACAATTGGAGTAAAATCAATAGTTGATTGTAAGCTGCATCCGTCATCATTGAAACCGGCAACTCCACCACCGCCTGCAGGATAAATAGTAATCTGGGTATCAAAATCGGTATCGCCGCATGTCTGAATACGGTAAGTGTATCCCGCGACCATACCGGTTACACGATTATATTCTCCACCATAAATACATGCTGTAGTTTGTGATGCGCCGACAGTTGCAGGTGCAGTCCATGTCAGATATATAACATTATCATAGGCGCATTGACTATAACTATATGAAATTGTCAAAACGCTGACTAATACGAAATTAATAATAAGTATCTTTTTCATAGGGAGCTTGGTTATTAGTTTAAGGTTTGAGGTTTATAGTTTTTAGTTTAAGGTTTATAGTTTTGGTTTGTAGTTCATTGTTATATTGTTATATTGTTATATTGTTATATTGTTATACTGTTATACTGTTATACTGCCAACGGGATAAATTTCCGCATTTTAATACATGACGCTCAATTGTTTTACAGACGAATTGAGGTCGCCTGACTTTCGTTCGTCCACAGGACAACGAAACGTCATATTTCTATTTCTGCGGAAATTTATCATGTGCATAGTATAATGTTTGACGTTTGATGTTTCAAATTTGATGTTTCAAGTTTTAGATTTTAAGTTTCCACTAATTTCACACTTTCACATCTTCACACTTTCTCACTTTCTCACTTTCTCACTTTCTCACTTTCTCATTTTCTCACTTTCTCACTTTTCGTCTTTTGACTGCCTATTGCCAACTGCCTACTGCTGACTATCAGCCATTTTCCTTTCTGCATTACGAATTTTTTTCTTTTCTTCAGCAGATATTTCGGTTTTATTATTTAAATTTTTATACAATTCAGGATTTTTTTCAATCCATTTTTCTTTTGCGAACTTATAATTCTCTCTATCTTTTTCAGGATTACCTGTATTTATAAATTTTGGAAAATCATCCGGGAGTTGTTGAGTATTTTCAACTGATAACTCTTTCTTTGAGCTTTTTAAGACGTTATTATCCCTTGAAGGTTTGTCAATATTTGCTTTTTCAATCTGAGCAAATACCAGATAATTCAAGCAAAATATAAAGATTGTCGTTGTAAATAATCTAATTGTTTTCATAATATTAAAATAAAGTAGAACCTTTTATTCCGCCTTCGCCAATATGCACACCAACCATTATTTCATGTGAGCCATAACTATAATCGGCGATACTTCCAAATGTATAATCGAAAGCATAGCCAAAATAGAACATTTTAAGCTTGAATTTATAGCCCCCTGTCAGATAATAATGCCTTATCATTTTGTTTTTGTTATATTCATTGATTCCGACATTGAACTCAAATAGCTGATTAGCGGCAAGACCAACATAATAGTTATGCCTGTAAAGCAAAGCGCCAAAACATGCATCGGGGGCGAAAGCCGATTCAACAGCTCCAGTAATCGCCTCATCGTTAGTCTCGTTAAGTATCAGCTTGCTTTCGTCTATTCTGTATTGATAGCCGGATAAAGAAAGCCCAAATGACAATTTGGAATCAATTCTGCCAAGGTTAATATGATAAGAATAAGAAGCCATTATACCTGTACGGTCAATTGGACCAAACCTGTCGGTATAGATGAAGCCGCCGAGCCCCATTCGCTGTCCGAGCAAAGGGGTGTGGCCGCTTAATGCAACAGTCTGAGGTGCATTATTTATTCCTAACCACATTTGCCTCGCTGTTAGATAGATAGGAATATAATCTGTTGTACCTGCAATAGCCGGATTAACCAGAAAGTTATTCATAACATACTGGCTGTACAAAGGCATTTGTTGTGCATATCCATGATATATCAAGGATAGCATCATAGCTGCGATAATTCCTGTTTTTTTCATAAAAATTATGTTTTAAAATTAATTATTCAGGTTAAAATAAAATAAATTAAATTAATTTTCAAAAAATCAATAAATAACAACTTTACCTGATGCAATATCTTTTTCATTTTTAATAATCATATAAACGTACATACCAGCAGGTAAGTCCGAAACATCAATCTCCTTT
>JACQWN010000619.1 GCA_016209245.1 Bacteroidia bacterium | reverse complement strand
GACGACCTGCAGGGCGTCTCCGCCGGTATCTATCTGGTTACCGTAACCGATGCCAACGGCTGCTCAAACTTTTCATACATAAACATTGACGAAAACGATGGGCCAGAAATAACAGCCGTTATTACCGATGTTGCCTGCTACAACAGCAACAGCGGTGCTGTGAACATTACCGTGGTTTCCGGTACGCCGCCGTACGTTTATGACTGGTCAAACGGCGCCACTTCAGCTTCGCTCAGTGGTCTTGTCGCAGGAACGTATGACCTTATCATGAGCGACGATAACGGTTGCCAGGCGGTAGAGAGCTTTGTGGTTACCCAGCCACAGAATATCATAATTTCTGTCGTTACAACCGATGCAACTTGCGGAACTGCCAACGGTACGGCTTCGGCAGTAATTTCGGGAGGCGTTTCGCCATATTCCGTATTATGGTCAACCGGCGATACTTCGGCTTCACTCAGCGGCTTGCCGGCGGGTTCATACACTCTTACAGTAACCGACGCAAATGGATGTATCAAAGTAAAATCAACAGGCATAAACATAAACGCTGCAGGAGGACCTCAGGTAGTTACCGATTCGGTTATAAATACCGGCTGCAGCAGCAGCGACGGCGCTATGTATGTTACTGTTACCGGTGGGGCGCTTCCATACACCTCATTTTTATGGTCAAATGGCGAGACAATCGAAGATATTAGCGGACTAAGCTCGGGCGTTTACTCCCTTACTGTTACCGACAGCGCCGGCTGCCAAGGTATTTTCAGCGATTCAGTAAGTAGCATCGTGCCAATGTACCAGCCCATCTGCCTTGTATCGGTTGACAGCGCTGCGGGTAAAAACTTCATCGTTTGGGAGAAAGTTCAGGAAACCGGCATTGACCATTACAGGATTTACAGGGAAAGCAACACGGCAGGTCTGTACTATATTATAGGCACTGCCTCTGCGAATAACCTGAGTGAATATATTGATGAGCAATCATATCCAAAAGTGCGTGCGTACCGTTATAAAATATCGGCAGTTGACCCATGTGGCAATCAGTCGCCGTTAAGCAGTCATCACAAAACCATACACTTAACCATGAACCAAGGCATAGGGCAATCATACAACCTGATATGGGACCATTATGAGGGCTTTCCGTTTGGCACATACCTGATTTATCGTCATACAAACCAAACAGGTTGGGAAGTAATTGATTCCATGCCGTCAAATCTTACCTCATATACCGACTGGCCGCCTTCGATGGGTCAATTATATTACCGCATCAGTGTATTGAAGAACGATTCGTGTTATTCATCGGGCGATTTAAAAGAGCAGGGCGGGCCTTATAGCCAATCGTTCTCAAATCTGGATGACAATGGAATACCGGTCAATATATATTCAACACATCATAATGTTTTGAATATTAATATGTATCCGAATCCTTCAAGAGATGAAGTCATAATAGAAGGCTTACAAGCCGGAAAAATCGAACTAATGAATATACAGGGACAGGTTATCAAAAATATTGATGTATCAAATACAAAAACATGGCTCGATATATCAAAATTATCTGGTGGGGTTTATACAATGAGAATTATAACAAACGACGGAATAATTGTGAAAAAGTTGATAAAGCAATAAATTCCGGATAAATAAAATGAGTGTGTAACAATTCGGGGGAGCTCACCACATAGGCACATAAGGCACATAGAAAATCACATAGTTTTGTAGTTGAAATTCATAGTTCGGCTATGCTCACTACAAGCCTATGTGTAATCATAAATGTTCTATGTGTCTATGTGGTAAAAGATGCAGATGAATAATAATCCCCCGATTCGTTACACACTTAAATATAATGATATAATGGATTGACCCCCTGCGCATAACATCGGGATGCTTCCATGCCTTGCTTATTTTGTAAAATACATGACGCTCAATTGTCTTACAGACGAATTGAGGTCGACTGACTTTCGTTCGTCCACAGGACAACGAAACGTCATATTTCTATATTTGCAGAAATTTATCCCGTTTTAAGTATAAAATCCGCAATCCGCAATTGAATCTCGGATTTCGGATTACTTGTTGCAAATAGTTAAATAGGGGCAATACTTGCAAATTGCAAGTTCTTCGGCCTGGTAAAATGATAAATCTTTGTTGAAAATTTCTGTCAGAACATTACTTAAGCTTTTATAAAATTCATTCAAATATTCTTTGGCGTTATTTACGAATATATATTTGTTTTTATCAGCCGCCTGACGAATACGAAAATCAAATGAATCGTCGAACAATGCCTTTAACCAATAAATTCCCGGATATATTTTCAATGGTGTGTTAGCTTGCATCTCATATAGCAAGCAATAATAAAACAGTTGAAAAACCGCACTGTTCCGGTCTTTATCATTAGGTGCAAATAATGACGGAATGTCGCTGAATTTATTGCTGACCTCGCCGGTTTTGTAATCAATGATTCTGATAACATCACCGACTTTATCAAGCCGGTCTATTTTACCTTTCAGAGATACCGGCTGTTTCCTTTCTTCTATTGTCGCCTGTATGTTTGCCGAATAATTTTTTTCCAAGCCGATAATCTGAAAAGGAGCATATTTTTTGTCAATTTCAAGTAGCTGATAAATATATTTTTTTAAAACTTCAAATATTAAAATATTTTTTCCTGCAAGACTTTGCTTGTCTTTTGTTTTACAATGTAAATATTCTGATTCGAATGCCGACAGAATAGCTCTTTCAATATTTTCTTCTTTTTTTCTGATAGATTCCAGATTTTCAGTATTGATTGTTTTACCCTTGTAAGAAGAGTAAAGAAAATTCATTGCATAATGCAAAAGACTGCCGAATATTCCTGCATCAACTTCTTCAGCGATTAAAACAGGTTCTTCAATACCGGCAATATAGCGGAAATAGAATTTAAGCCCGCAATCCAGATATGTGTTAATGGCGCTCGGTGAAAATGATTTTTGTTCATTATTTTCAGCAATGTATTTGTTAAGTTTTTCGATGATGTCCGGAGTTTTTTTAATGATGATTTTTTGTCGGCTTTTAATATTCAGATCATAAACCGCCGTTTTTTCTTTGATATTAAAATTACCGCCATATTTGAGCTGAAAAATAAAACGGCTCATTTCACTTGCTGAAATATCAGCGCTGCATGTATTATACACAAGAAAAATATTATTGGCATGCTGCAATAAGCGGTAAAAATAATATGAATAAATAGCATCCTGGTTTTCAATAGTAGGAAGCCCGTAACCCAGCCGCAGGTTATAAGGTATGAAAGAAGAACTGAATCCGGCTTTCGGCATTATGCCTTCATTCATCGAAAGAATAATTATATTTTCAAAATCCAAAACACGCGTTTCAAGCATTCCCATTACCTGCAAACCTGCCAAAGGCTCGCCGGTGAAAGGAATATTAAGCTTTTTAATTATATTGTTCAGAAGCGTTAAATAGGTTCTATGGCTAATCTGCATGTTTCTTTGCTTGACGATTCCGTTCAGCCGGTTAAGAGTTATATATAAATGATAAATATACTCCCGGTTCTGCATGTTCCATAGATTATGAGATTTTTCCCGTTCAATCTGAAGCAGGCAGAATGTTTTATACAATATATTGATAAGATATTCACCTGTCTGTTCAACTTTTTCAAATCTTATAAAGATTTCTTTCAACAAAGGAATATTGTTGAAGAAATCGGTTGAGATATAAATTCTGTTTTTATTATGTATATCCTGTATAAGATTTTCAATTTCAGAACTATTGTTGTTCTTGATATATGGATGTTTCAGAATTGAAAGCACATCCTGATAATAGAAAATAATGTTTCCATCAGTGGATATTTTACTGTTTTTTTTGATCTTTATTATATGGGAAATAAGACTATAAGCGGGGGTTTCACTTACCGGATAGCCCATTGTTATATTTACGTCATTGATATTTTCGGGCAATGAATATAAAACAGGTATGAGAAGCCGTTCATCAGGGAGAATAATTGCAGTATTATCCGGCTCGATTTCATCGCCTATTTTAATTTCTTTCAAAATTCCGGGAAGTAATTTGGCTTGGCCGGTATTGGATGGAACGGCGATTACTTCAATATTTTTATTACCTGAGAGCATTAATTCGTGCTTGGACTGAAAATTTTCAGGAGAGGGATAGCGTTTTAGATTCTTTCGCAGAAAATAGCCGGCTTCCTCGAGTTCATTCCCGATATAATATTTGTCATAATCCCAATAAAATTCTCCTTTCCTTGATTTATACAGGAAATCAAAGAGCTTTTCTTCCGCTTTGCTCAAAGCATTAAAACCAATAAAAATTATTTTAGGGAATTCGGGTTTTATTTCAGATATTATATTGATATTTTCAGCGACATCTCTGAAAATCATTCCTTCATAAGCTATTCCCTGCTTTCTCAGATTTTCCCTGAATGTAAGATATATGTTGTACAATGTCTTCCATATTTGCAGAAAATCTTTTTGCCCGCCGGAATATTTTTCAGGTGTAAAGCTGCTCCAGAATTGTTTGATTGCCTCAATCTGCTCTTTAGTAAGGTAATTATATCTGCTGTCAATTTCTTTTAACGATTCGATATATTGAAATAATGATTTTGCATCAACAAGATATTTATCAATATCGTCAAAATCGTTGAGAAGCATGTCGCCCCAGAAATAAAAATCGTCGAAGCTTTCTTTAATATTTCTTTCTTTTATATAGACATTATATAATTCAAAGAGCAGGGTTAAGCTATCTGCAAGTAATAGCTCCGACATGCTTTGCATAAAATCGCTGATTGATTTGATATGTGGCGACCATACAGGTTTTCCCGCCAGTTCAGCGAGATATTTTCCAAAAAATAAGCCCGCCCTGCGGTTTGGAAAAACTATACAACAATTTTTCAGATTATCTGTATGTCTCTCGTGTAAATAATTTGTTACTTCACGGATAAATGCCATATTCTGAAAATTATCTTATTTAGTGCTTGTCCGTAATGTCGCGTAGAAACTCATCGGATGACTTATTTATTAAGGGCATCATGCAATTCAAGCTGCTCATCAATTATAAGAATCTCGAAGTATCAATATCAATATCAATATTATATTTCTTTAGAAGATTAAGAAACTTTGGACCTTTAAGGTATGGCTTATAAACATCTTCTGTTTCAATATTCCTTATAACGGTTTTTTTAGGCATACCAAATGATAAGGATAGTTCAAAATTTTTATAGAATTCATTATTATTCCCTAATTGTGCATATATTTCTGCCAAAGTTCCGGTACTTGTAAAATCTTGGGGATTTAACCCCAATGCTTTGTAAATGTAATCAAATGCTTTCTCGTAGTTTTTTTGTAGTCTATAAACATTTCCAACATTGTTATATCCACCAAAATAATCTGGATAAAATTCAACGATTTTCAGGTAATATTCTAAAGCTTTTTTATATTTTTTTTTATCATAATAAATACCACCCAAAAATGTAAGAGCATTAAAATTTTTTTTATCTCGCTTTATTACTTCTTTGAAAATACTTTCTGCATCCTCAACCTTTCCCATTTGTTCAATAATAAATCCTTTTGTACACAAATAATCATTCGATTCCTGATTTAATTCAATTGCTTTATTTATTTTATCCAAAGCATTATAATAATCACTGTTTGAATAATAACCATTTGCTAATAGTGCATAAGCTTCATCAGATTTTGGGTTTAGCTTTATGGCTTCTAATAATAATTCTATTTTTTTATTATTATCTGAAATATTTCGTGATCTTTCGATGAGAAATTCTGCCTTTTTGATATTATTGAATATCAGTTTTTCATTATTAGATAATTTGCCTTTAGTAAGTTCCTCAAATAATTCTAAATAGTCAGTAGCAATTGGAGATTTGGAGCTAAACTTCCTTTGCAAAAAGGGTTTATTTTCTTCTTCCTTTTCATACTGATAGCCCATTAATAACTTTTCTTCAATTTCTAAAGTTGGGTCAGAATGAATTACAAATAATTTTTCAAATTCAATGGGCAGTTCAGACTCTTTAATAAATGCCTTTAAATCTCTATCAACCTCATTTATTGCGCTTTGTTCAATGTTTTTCTCTTCAGGTCTTTCAAAATAAGGTATTCTGCATAACACAAAATTCAACTTTGGAAGTTTGCCGGATAACGTATTTTCAGGTTGAGCTAATGATTTTATAATTTGTTTAAGACCTTGAATATTTTCTTCATTTTTAGCGGCAAGCAACACTATTTCGTCTGCCATCAGAGACATCGTAATACCCGAAATTTCCGAAATACCTGTTCGTGAATCAATTAAAAGATAATCCGGGTTTAGTTCTTTTTTTATTCTTTCTTTAAGGTCAACGAACAAAGCTACTCCCTGACTGTCTTTTTTATAAAACATATTTACCCAGTCAATTGAAAATAGACTTTTCCAATATTCATTAGAATAAACGTTTCCGGCTGCAATAAAATCAATGTCTTTAAACTTTTTGTTTTTAAAAGTAATCGGTGTTACATAGTCGGCAAGAGATTTTGGAATGGAATTATGACAATTGAAGTAATTAATATAGTCAACAATTCCATGATTAATTCCTTTATTACTGATATTTTTTTTGAACTTATGGTGAAGTCCTGGAGATTCTAAGTCAAAATCAATCAAGCAGACTTTTTTCTCAAATTCTGCGAGTCGTTTGGCGATGTTGGCAAGAGATAAGGTTCTTCCAACTCCGCCTTTATAGGAATAAAATGTGATTGTTTTCATTTTTTAACGATTTAAACTCTACTAACATTAAAAATAGATCCTCTTTGAGAAACAAGATTTGAAAAGTTTTCAATATGTGACCAAAGTGCTTTGGAAAATTTAAATATTGCTTTCTCTGTTACAGGAATTTTTTTAGTTATTTCTTTAAATTTTGTCAATGATAATTCATATTCAGTATTTAAAATCTCCTGACTTATATTAAGCAATTTTGACAATTCACGTATCATTTTTTTTGATAGTTTTCTTTTTTTATTCAATACATCTGAAACCAATCCTTTGCTTCCAATAGCAGGAATAAGGTCTTTTTGTTTTAATTCCATATATTCCATTTTTAGCTTGATAATTTCTATTGGATTACCTTTTTCAATAGGATAATGTTCATTATCGTATAGCTCTATTAATTTTTCAATCAACTCAAATTTTTCAATCAATTCGGGATTGTTTTCAAAATTAGGATTATCTCCTAATTCTTCCAGATAATTAACAGCTTTTTTATAATCTTCTTCTGTTTTTATTATCTTTAATTCCATAATCTTCTTCTCCTATTATTTAAATAAATCAATTGTATATTGCTGATTTTTTTCACATAATTTATCATATTCAGCATGAGTTCCAATCCATTTTATGTACAACCTTGCACCAGGAAATTGATATTTAGCAATTATTCTGATTTTGTTACCCTTAACATCAATTACAACACGGTTATTCTTTATTATATCGACTGCCTTTGCTCCAAAAGTATCAAGAATGTCTTGCGGTTTAAGCCATATAGTATTTTTATCTTCAACAATAGATATCCATGCTTTTAAAGATTCGGCATATTGAGAGTGCTTAATCATAAACTCTTTAATATGTTTAACTGAAATAATTCTCGCCATATTTTATGTTGAAGTATTTTGCAAAGATAAATAAAAAGTTCACATTATGTGAACTTGTAAAAAAATTTTTCTTTTCCCCTTTTAAAAAAACTGAAAAGTAGCATCTGTTCTAATGCAGTTTGTCATGCTATTTGAGGCAAATTGACACGCATAAAATTAACAGATTTATTAAAAACATTTTTATAATAATTTGCTCTTTTCTAAGGTAAATTTAAAAAGCATACTTTAAAGGACTTATACTTACTGTTTGAATAAATTTTTATCAGGTAGTATCCATTTTTTACTAAATTTCCTTTATCATCTGTACCATCCCAAATAAGAGTGTGTTGTCCTTCACACAGAATATTACCGGCAAGATGTCTTATTTCTTGTCCCATCAGGTTAGATATTTTTATAGTCACTTTCCCCTTTTTTTCATTGTAAAAATTAATATTCACACTATTATTTGATGGATTGGGATATATAACTGTTTTTCTTAAATCATTTCTGATTATTTCTTCAATATGTTCATCTGTTGTATCAACCGAAAGGTCTGGTAGCGGCAGCTTTATATCGGTATAAATATGATATTCGCCGGGTGCATATTGAAAAGTAAAGCCCTGTCCTTGTGTTTGAGAACCGGTAATATTCAGACTATCGCCGGAGAAAAAGTCGTACCATGTTCCGCTGTGAGAAAATTCAGGCCAGACAAATTGTTGAACGACGTCAAAATTTCCAAGTACGACCACCTGCATATCGGCGCCTACAATTCCATCGTCCCATAGTCGTATACGTTTATCAGCACTAGAGGTGTGCATTTCGAAATTTGAAGTCCTGAATATTGAATAACTTGTTTTTAAATTAATCAGAGCGGCATAAATCTTATAAAGCCGTTGCCTGTCGGGTTCATTCATGTAATCCCATCTTGGCGGCTTTGGAGCGGTCCTGGTGACACCCGGCTCTTCAACAGCAGGCCAGTTAATTGAATAATCATATCCTCTTTCCTCGAACATCCACAACATCTTAGGGCCTGGAACAGTAAAGAAAAATGTCGCAATTAATGCCATTCTTTCCAAGGCGGTTTGCTTGTTTTTTATGGAATATTGCGGCACAGTATCGCCGGTGTTATAATATTCCTTGCCATAAGTCAAACATTCGTACATCAGCCGTTCTTCATCATGGCTTTCCATGTAACCGATAAGATTATGCTGGCCGAGGTTGCCGCCCTGGTAATGCTGATACGATACTCCCCATTTAAAATCCCATGAACATTGGTCGTTATATGAAATCGCAGCTTGTTTATACTGGCAATTGGTATTCGCACCGCACCACAGCATGAATCCATGGTCTGACAGTTGCTTTTCCTCATCGAAACCTGCAAGATGCTCAAGTATCATATATGTACCGGAATGATTCGACCATACAACATTCGCCATTCTTTTTAAATAATTAATCCGGTTCTGGTCTGTTGCCGCCCAAAGGCCAAGGTCAGCCCAGATATTATTGCCTTCATCATCGTATTCTGCCGAAATCTGGTTTGTAAAGCCCTTTGAAAGGTCGAAGCGGAAACCGTCAACTTTATATTCGGTTAGCCAATAGTCGAGTATCCTGTCAATCAAATCTTGCGTTGCAATGCTTGCATGATTGAAATCGTGATGATAGCCGTAAGGGTGGGGGATAATTGAATTGAACCATGGGCTTTCAGGTAAAGTTATTCCTAAATCCTTGTTAAGATGTAAGCGGGCAAATGTATTCTGCCCCGAAGCATGGTTAAGGACAATATCGAGAATTACGGCGATGCCATTCTTATGACATTCGTCAACCAATGCTTTCATAGCATTTTTGGTTCCATAATATTTATCGGGAGCGAAATAAAATGCAGGCATGTAGCCCCAGCTCTGGTAACCGTCATAATCAATTACAGGCATCAGTTCAATTGCATTAATGCCAAGCCGTTTAAAGTAATCCATTGAATCTTTGAGGATAAAATAGCTGTGCCACATGTGAAAATCCCTTATAAGCAATTCATAAATTACAAGGTCGCGGTTATCAGGTTTTTGAAAATTTGTGATTTCCCATTGGTAATCATCCTGAGCAGTCTGAAACACTGAAACTAATTCAGATGTTTTACCAACAGGATATGGTTTTAAATTTGGATAAATAACAGGATGAATTATATAGTCGTTATATCTGTCGAGCGCTTTATCGGCATAAGGGTCGCCAATTTTTGAATCGAAATCAACAAAATACTGGAATCCATATTCTTGTTGCGGAACTAATCCGGTTAAACTTAGCCAATAACGGTTACCGTCAGGAGTGCGTTTCATCTGGTATGCAGGATATATTCTCCAATTTGTCATATCTCCGATTAAGTAAACAAATTGCTTATAGGGCGCATAGATACAAAGTACAACAGTTGAATCATTAATATAATTTATTCCGTCGTTAATTCCACCTGGAAGATTTTCGATAATTGGCGGTTCCTGAACAATGTAAAACAATGTATCGGTAATGGTTTCGCTTCCGCTTTGAGCTGTAAATTTTAACCAATGCACGCCCGTTACGGCAGGTGAAAAATCGAAATGCATGATTGTATCATAAGCTTGAGCTACATGATTTCCATCATGATATAAATGAATCATTGCAGTATTTGTAGAACGAATTTCAACAGGCACATTTGTCCCGGTTTGCGGGTTTAATGGAAAATCAACCGGACCGGTAAATCTTGCAAAAACATCTTCTTGAAATACGTGAATATAAATATCGGAACCATTGGCGTTTTTGCCTGCAATCGAGCCATCGGCATTGCGGAATACAAAACATATTTCATACACTTTTTCAGCTCAAAAAAAAAAAAAAAAATCTTTGATATGAAATTTGAACTTATGCTTATTATTTCCTATATCTTCCATTAAAACCGTCGAATCAGCT
>JACQWN010000051.1 GCA_016209245.1 Bacteroidia bacterium | reverse complement strand
TTTTCCAGTTGTGTTATTAAATCCCTGTATATAGATTCCTGAGAATCATAAACAGGGGATGCAATTGGAGCATCACCGGCAGCTTTCCATGCTTGGGAATATGGAATATTTCCGTACAGATCAGTTAAAACCGATACAATATAACATTTTAAAACTAATGCTACTCCCTGATAATTCTTATGATCCTTGCTGACCGCATATTCATACAAAGTATTAATATCCGAACCGGATGAGGCATAAAAACTTTGCCAGGTATTATTTATTACACCGACACGTGGAATATACCTGTCTTCATCGGTATATTGCACTTTTGCTATATGCTGCACCCAGCATGAACCCATTTCATGGCCAAGAAAAATCTCATGTACCCTGTCTGTCATTTGCTCTATTGCATTAGTCAGTAATAAATCAGGTCCTGCCAGGTCGGTGCCAGGTTCATTTGGATTTGTATTGATTTCTTCAAAATCCTTGGTGCAGGAGCTAATCAGAACAACGAGCCCTGATAGCATTGCTGTTAATGTAATCAATATTTTTTTCATAATATTAATAATTTAAAGGTTTGACTATAAATTGAAGCTAATGCTGAATCCAAAACTTCTGACTGAAGGCAGTTGTCCGAATTCCAGCCCTTGAACATTTGTATTACTAAATGCCGTCTCGGGATCTATATGGGGAACCGACTTTTTCAAAATCGCCAGATTTCTTCCGACAACAGAGATATTAAGATTATTAAAAGGAAGTTTATTAATTTTTTTGAATGTATAACCTAGCTTCACTTCTCTTAGCTTAATAAAGCTTGCGTCAAAAACACTAGGATAGGCGACATCGTTGACATAACAGCTTTTATTGAAATCTTCCGCCGATACAACTACATCATTAGTAACATAGGTGATATTTCCTTGTGCATCAACAACTTCTTTAACGCCATCGCCGACTATTCCGCCTTCACGCCCGATTAATGTTTCTTCCAGCACGCCGGCATATCTGCCCCATGTAGTTGTCATTGAATATAGCTCGCCGCCTTGTCTGATATCAACAAGAACAGAAGCAGAAATACCTTTATAGCCGAATTCGTTATAGATACCGCCTGTCCAGTCTGGCATATAGCTTCCAAGTATCTTCAAATCACCCTGAGCGGGAAGCCCGTCATAAAATATTATATTTCCATCGGGGTCTCTTTTAAAGTCATATCCGTAAAGACAACCGTATTTTTCGCCCGGGATAGCCATTACATCCATACTCCAATAACCGCCGAGTTCATATCTTTCGATATCTTCGGCAAGCTCCACGACTTTATTATTATTTTTTGCAAAATTCAGGGTTAAATCCCAATTAAAACCATCTTCTGATTTTAATGGAGAAACGGTAAGGAAAACTTCAATTCCGTTATTATCTATTCTGCCGGCATTAATTTTCATAGATGTATAACCGGTTGAAGGAGAGATAGGAACGCTAATAATCTGATCTTTGGCTGATGAACGGTAATATGTAATATCAAGATGAACTCTATTAACAAATAACCTAATATCGGAACCCACTTCATAAGAAGAAACAAACTGTGGTTTTAATTTTGCGTTAGGTAGATCATTCGGGACATATTGGTTCAATAATCTTGTATCGGCGTTCCAGCCATCACCAAAAGCGAGGGAAGGATACAGTTGATAAGGGTCAGTATCGCCACCGACTTTTGACCAGCCGCCTCTTAGTTTTGCAAAAGATAAAATATCAGATTCTAAATGTATAAGATCAGTTACAATAGCAGAAAAATTTACAGAAGGATAGAAATATGAGTTATTTTCTTCAGGTAATGTGCTTGACCAATCATTGCGACCGGTTATATCAAGAAAAAGAGCGCTTTTCCAACTCACCTGACCAAGGCCATAAAAACTGTTTATTCTTTTCTGGGTGTATCGGTTTGTAGCAGTTATTGCGACTCTTGAATTTTGAACATTATAAACTCCAGGTACAGCCAATTCAGGAGCTGTAGCTGTATTTAGCTGTGTATATCTGTCCATCCTGTTACCGCCAAAATCAACTCCAAGGTCAATATCATAAGGGAGCTTTTTTTGGAACGCGATTAAATAATCGGAATTAATTTCTTTAAAGGTGCTCGCGACTTCTCCGTAATATCCTTGCGGATAATCCATATCGCCGATAGCTCTTCTGTCGGTGTTCAGGTTTGAGTAAATATCTCCGCCTGTTCTTGCAAATACTGACAACCAATCGAAAATTTGATATTTAGCCGTAGCTGCACCGAAAAATCTGTCCCTGTTGAGAGTATTAAGATTCTCATATAGTGTAAAATAGGGATTATTATGATAATTATAGTTCCAGTTATATTTTGTACCGTCATCCTTTGTATAATCTTTCAATTCTTCGATATTGACCTGACGTCCGAACCACATAAATTGCTGCATGACGTTATTGCCTGAATAACCATAAGCAGGGATATTATCGGATTTTGCATTTATATAATTTCCGGTAACTGCAACGGTCAGTTGTTCAAACGGTTTTGAACTGGCTGAAAATGTAAGATTCTTTTTGTTATATTCAGTATTTGGAACAATACCTTTTTCATCCGACTTTGTAAATGATAATCTGAAATCAGAGGCATCATTGTGTCCATATACGGCAAGATGTGTTGAAACATTGTTACCGGTTTCAAAGAATTTTTTTACATTATCAGGATGCGAAATCCATGGTGTGGCTTGCCTGACATTATTTGCGTC
>JACQWN010000596.1 GCA_016209245.1 Bacteroidia bacterium | reverse complement strand
TTCTGAAAGGATTTCCATATACAAAAAACGGCTAAGGTTGTAAAGACAGTTGTGGTATTTTCAAGCATATTATTAGCACAAGCCCAAGAAACGACCGGTACAGCAATCCATAAAAACAAAGGTAACCATCCTGTAACATTAGAAGAATCTTTTTTATTAATTTGCTTCCAGAAAAGATAAATAAAAAATCCGGAAGTCAATGTCATACAAAGTGAATAAAACCGCTCAACAAGAAAACTATCGCCAAAAAGACGAAAGCAAAGGCTTTGCAAAAAAAAGACTAATGGAGGATGTTCATGAAACTCGCTGTAAAGTGTATTAGTAAAATGGGGATACCAGAAAGAACCTAATCCGTGAGCCATATTTTTTGAAACAGCGGCATACCATAAACCATCCATGAACATCCCGTCGGAAAACATATTGTGGCTAATCATGCAAATAGCAATAAACACAATAAAAATCAAGTAATATATTGGAAGGATTGTATGTTTCATAATCTGATTCCCATAACACAAATATCGTCAATTTGGTCGAGGTTTCCCTGCCAGTTTGACAGCGTTTGTTCAAGTATATCTTTTTGGATGTTTATGGGTTTTTCTGCAATAGATTTAAGAAGGTCTGCAAATGGCTTTAATTTGAATTTCACTCCGCCTTTTTCCCGTATTTCCTCAGTTTGTCCGCCGAATTGATCAGGATAGCCATCGGAAAAAATATAAATCATATCATTAATTTGCATCTGAACTGTATGATTTGTAAAAGATTGAAATTTCTCTTCAACGAATTGGCCGACCGGCTGTTTGTCTCCTTTTATTTCAATCAACTTCTGCCCCCTTATGATATAAAGAGGACAGAATGCTCCGGAATATTCAAGAACCAGGTTATTATAGTCAATGCTGCAAAGGGCTATATCCATTCCGTCTCTAATAGTGCTATCACTATATGACTGATGCAAAGAAGTGTTTACTATATCATTAAGTTTATTGAGAATATCGGATGGTTTTCTAAGCTTGAATTCATTAATAGCCCTGTTTAATCCTCCACTGCCAAGAATGCTGATAAATGCTCCGGGTACCCCATGCCCGGTACAATCAACTACAGCAAAAAGTATATGCTCCCCGACCATGTTGGCCCAATAAAAATCACCACTGACAATCGCTTTAGGGCGATACAGAACGAATGATTCCGGAAAGTATTGCGTTATCAGCTCTTCAGGCGGAAGTATCGCTTCCTGAATACGTTGAGCATATTTAATACTATTAGTAATTTGTGTATTAATAAACTGTATTTCATCTCTTTGTTTTGCAAGTAAAGCATTATCTTTTTGCCTTATACGATAGCTTCTTAATATGATGATAATAATTGCTGCTAAAAGTATAATTCCAATGATAAGAGAATTACGTGTTGTTTTCTGTAATCTTAACTCCTCTTCTTTCTGAAGGTCTTTTTGCTTTTGACGGAATTCGCGTTCACTTTCTTTTTTATCAAACTCATGCTGCATCTCCAATTGAGTGAGCATTTTGATATTTTCAACGTTAATAAGACTATCAAACATTTTTTTATATCCGACATAATATTCATAAGCTTCTTTGTACATACCATTGTCCCTGTAGCAATCCGAGAGCATGCTGTATGTGTTTCTAAGGTCATCAACTCCGCCCGATTCAAGATTTATTTTATGACTCTTATCTGCCATCTCCAAAGCTTTTGAGATATTTTTCTGCTTCAGATGCAGAATAGCAATATTATAATAACAATTGGATGTTTGCTCTTTAAGGCCAAGCTCCGAATATATCGAAAGTGCCTTATTATAATTTTCCAATGCAGTTTCCATATCAGATGGGTTATTTTCTCCTTTTGCCGCATTTACAATTCCCATATTCTGATAACAACTCGCAATTCCGGCTTTGTCATTTAATTTTTTACGTAATTCCAACGATTTCTGATGGCTTTCCAATGCCTTATCATATTCTTTTTTTCGCTGGTAAATAACTCCGATATTATCAAGGGCAATGGCTAAAGTGGAAACATTGTTCAACTCATTTGCAAGTACGATAGCCCTTGTGTAGTATTCAACAGCCGGGTTGTACTTGTTAAGATTATAATAGCAGGCGCCCAAATTATTTACGGTCTTTGACAAAAGGATTTTATTGTTTAATTCTATGGCGAGATTGTAGCTGTTTTTGTAATATTCAAGCGCTTTTATATAATTTCCCTGATGAATATAAACATTACCGATATTATTGTACGCTGTAGCAATTGTTAATTTATCATCAATTTCAATTGCTATTTGCAGCATGGTTTGATAATTTGAATATGCACCATGAAAATTTCCCTGGTCTTCCATTAAAAAACCGATATACCGGTATGTTTCAGCCATACCTTTTTTATAATCAATATCGCTTGCCAGCTTGAGGGCTTTATAAAGATAATCTTTTGCCTTGGTGGTGTCGGAATATTCATATTTAAGAAATAAGTCGTTATATAATTGTACTTTGGTAGTATCTTCCCGGACAGTATCAAGCATTTTTAATAGCTCGCCTGTAGTTTGAGAAAAAACAGAGCTGCTTATTAAGATTGAAGATAAGAAGCAAAATAAATTATTTTTCGTACCACCTGCAGACATTATTATTAAATAGTTAAAAAGCCCGAACCGCACGCACATAGTATCCGAAGTTCTTATTGACATAGTCCTGGAAGCCATTGGTGAAGTCCTGTCTCCATGCATTGACGCTACTGTCCTCGCTGGAACTCCAAAAGTAGTTATTAGCAAAACCTCCAATTGCAGTTTTATTTATGTACATTTGGTTCAGTTCATCTTTTGATGGTAAAAACCAGTCTCCATAGCCATTTAAAACCAAATTTGCACATATATCGGCAGCAGTACCTAATGTGGCGCATTCTGCTTCAATATCAATGGTATTTTGATTACCTGTGCCAATGGCGGTACCATCAGCGCCTGAAATATCTGTTCCACTACAACCCCATGTCGCACCTGTGTCGCTTGGTGCGGCTATCAAACCATGCTGATGTGTGCCATCAACATAAAAAATAATGCCGCCACCATAGCTTTCTCCAATCGCAAATTCAGTAGTGGCTACAGTTATCGTATTGGAATTTCCGCTGCCACAAGCTGAAATATATGCACGAAAACGATAATAATAAGTGGCGCCGACGTTGAGGCCGGTAACATTGCAGGTAGTCACATTACCCACATAAAGACTATTATAACCAGGAACGTATGAAGAAAAAAATTCATCGGTTGATACATCAATTTCGTAACCAGTAGCATCAGTAACTGTGTCCCAATTGGCAGAAAAAGAGAAATGTGTAATGTTTGTGGCAACTGTAGCATTGAGTGGAAGTGTGGTAACGGTGAGGATTGCACCATTTGAATTCACTCCTGTTCCGCAAAGACTGCATACTACACAGCGATACTGATAATTGTTGTATCCCAAAGGAACATTAGATAAATTCAGGTTAGATGTGGTAACTCCCGAATAAACCGGCGCTGTGCCGCCATCAGAAATATCATTCCAGTCATTGCCTCCATTTGTGCTCAGTTGCCATTGATACAATCCATAAGCAGAAGCAGTGACAGTAAATGCCACATCACAATTTGAATATGTTTGCTGGTTAGAAGGATGGGTTATAATTGACAGGCTGGGACCACCTACATTTAAGATAGCTGCTTCAGTAATTGCAGGAGGATTGCACGAACCGGTCACTACACAATGATATTTGTAACCATTGTGACTCACAGGCACATTATTAATAGACAGAGTATTAGAATTCGTATTAAAATAAGCAGGATTGCTTCCTCCATCTGTGATATCTGACCAGGAAATTCCACTATCAGTACTTTTCTGCCATTTATAATTTAAATTAGTACCTGTTGCAGAAATCGTATAGCTGGTATCTTCACCACTGCAAATGGTAGCACTAAATGGCTGCGCAATAATAGAGGGAGAGCAATGAAAGCACCAGATATTGCTCCATTCCCCATTTTTATAAATTTGCATACAATCATCGGTCATATTAAATATTATCAGCGCCTCGCCCGGTGTGAATGGCAGGTTATCTCTTTCAGCCGTTGTCATACGCGGGATAAGTAAACTTTTCGATACTTTAACGCTGTCAGTAGTTACTCTAAGAAATTCATTATCCGCTGTGCCTTTTGAAAGGCTAAAACCACCTACAGCAAAACCGCCACGGTTTCCAGATGCTTTTAATACGGTAGTATCTTCAATATAAACTCTGACGCTATCTGGTGTTACTCTAAGATATTCGTTTGTTGTGGAGCCTTTCGTCAAGCTGAAACCGCCTACTGCGAAACCGCTACGACTTCCGGTTGCTTTAGTCGGGTCATCTTTAACATATATTCTTGTTCCTTCAGAGTATACGGCAAAAAGAGTATCATTATATTCATTTACGACGGCAAATATTGCTTCATTGAGACCTGATGCACCATCTCTTTTTACTACAAATTTATTAGCCGGTGTGCTTGTTCCAACACCAACTT
>JACQWN010000050.1:8963-15132 GCA_016209245.1 Bacteroidia bacterium | reverse complement strand
CAGGCGTAAGACATTTCAAACACTGAACATGAAGGTCCTCGTCATAGGCGGAGGCGGAAGGGAGCATGCCCTTGCATGGAAGATTGCCCAATCGCCTCTGGTGAAAAAGATTTTCTGCGCCCCCGGCAACCCCGGAATCGCTGAGATTGCCGAATGTGTGGATATTGAGGCGGAAAATATTGATTCGTTAATGATAGACTTTGACGACGGAAGCGGTTATACTTTTATCCTACCGGGCAGAACATACAATATTTATTATGCATCGGCCGGAAATAAATTTATCAGAACCAAGCTAAAATATGACACTAAATTCTATTATTCTACATCAAGTATCAGAATAGATTTAACACAAAATAAAACTACAGCGCCAAGCGCTATGGTAGATCCACCTGGGAATATGGTATTCTACCTGCTTCAGTGAAGATAATCCTAATTACCATAAATTGCGAAAACCATACATCATTTCGGCGGGATTTAATCCTGGTGGTGGTAAGAAACTTGTGGAGGATTTAGTAACAATATGGTATTTATCGATTGATTTTCCTATTCCTACACAACCTCCTCCTAATAATTACTTTACGATAAATATTCCTACTTTCGGATGGAATGGCGAATGGCGCGGAACTTATTACGAAACATACAACGGTGTGTTTAACAAACGATTTTCTCCTGATGAATTTGAGACAAACGGAGCAAATTCAAACGGATGCAATTATCTTGACAGATTACGGGAGGAAGGTTATGATATAATAATTTTAAGTTATAATGAGTGGACGGATAAAATGAAAAATAATGCAGCCTTGTTCATTAAATTGATAGATGAGGTGAATAATATAAAATTCAATAATGGCTTTTATTTTGAGAATGTAGTAAGCGGGTACAGCGCAGGCGGCGTATCTACCAGGCTGGCGCTTGCCTGGATGGAATCAATGTATAAACAAGACCCTGTAACATATCATCATCCACATACAAAGATGTGGGTAAGCGCGGAAAGCGAGAACCAGGGTGCTAATGTACCGTTGGGGCTACAACATCTGCTATGGTATCAAGCTAATCCGTTTAATATTTTTACGCTTGGCAAGCCCTTGCAGGTGACTATCGATGGTATAAACCAGATTGTTGCATCGGTTGCATTGCAGTTTAATTTTAATCAGACCGCCCGGGAGCTTACTGCTTACATCCCACATTATACACAGACTGGCGCTGAGTTATTTCAGATTGGTACGGAATTATATCGGCTTGACCCGAATTTTTTATCGGCCGACCCTGGCCCCGATTATTTAAGAGATGAATTATTAAATCTATTTGCATCTGTTCCCGGAAATAGTTTGAGCGGGTATCCTGAATTCTGCCGCAGGATAGGTGTTGCGCAAGGCTCAGGCTTAGGAGAAGAAACATCTCATACCGATCCGGTAATATTCAGTTCGGAATTATATAGCATTCCCGAGGAGCTTCAAATACCTATCATTCCGCCTTGGTGCGGTACTTATACACACAAATTCCCGTCTTCACAAAAAACAACTCTTGCCCGTTGGTGGAGTGATGTAAATCCTGGCTCCCCGATATTTGAAGGAACCAACAAGTTGGACGGCTCGTGGACAGTATTTCCAAAATCTTGCGATCCTAGTTGTACGTGGTGTTTCGGCCCAATAGAACTCCCTTCTGTTGTCATAATTTTCAGCGAATATACTATTCCGAAACCGACGGTTACACAAAATTACGACGATATACCCGCCAGCACGCAAGCAGCTCAGATCGAACTTGGAACTATGAGCGCTTACCCGATTTATAATTGGGACTGGCTGATCCCCTTACAACCTTCAAGTTCATACTACGACCCAAAGCTCCACGCTTTCGCACCTACCGTAAGCACTCTCGACCTGCACAACCCCGACAATGGCTATGCACCCGCAGATAACTTTACCTCGCCAGTGGACTTGGGATTGATGCAGATTAATCCGATTGATCAGGAGGAAGACCGACGTTTTGGATTTCCATTTATAAATCATCCCGTCGATCATTACCAGATAACACCGTATGATGCAGTATTTGCAATTGGAGACAATAATTTTGATGTTAATGGTAATCCAAAACCGACAAATCAATTTCATGTTGAAGATCCACAAATTGCTATCGGCAACTATCTTGCAAGAATTGAAGTTGCGCCGGAAGAATTATATCTATCAAACATGAGTGTAGGTTCTTCAAAACAAAGTGGAGATGCTAATCAATATATTGCCGAATATGAAGCCAGAAATGCAATATTTGTCGGTAATGGCATATACTACGAAAAGGATTATCAATATTATTTGACTCCTGATGGTGACTTCCGTGTTGACAATGGAAATAAAGCAATAATACACTCAGGATATGAAATTGAGTTCTTACCTGGCACCGAAATTACTTATGGTTCGGAACTCGAAGCCTATATTGAACCATACGATTGTGAAAATCTGATGCTCAAAAATTTGAATGTCGAAAACGATGCCGGAAATGACATGAATGAATACTTTAAAACAGAAATGACTAAATTGGAAAGTAAGAAACAGGAAAAAGAAGAAAAATATTATATTAAAGTATTTCCAAATCCAAATTATGGAATGCTAACTATTTCCACTAATATTAGAGAAAATGAAATGACAGTAACAGTTCAGGAATTAACTGGTAAGCAGGTTTACAATGAACGGTTTACACAAATTTTAAACAATGATATTAATATCAAGTATTTAGATAACGGAATATATCTTCTGCGTGTAAAATGCTCCGGTAAATCGGAAATTTTTAAAATCATTGTAGCGAAATGAAACGAATAATCATTCTGCTTTCAGTATTTCTTAGTTCTCTTTTTGGTTGTAACAAAGATGAAGATATAATAAATACTTCAATTACCGGATTTGTTTTAAACATCGGTACAGGAAATGGCTTTCCAAATGTTGAAGTTCAATTAATCGAAGTAAGGGAGAAAACTTTTAGTACAAGCTCCGATATTAAGGTCTGGTACACTACATCCGATGCCGATGGAAATTTCTCGTTCCCTGATATTCCTGTAAATTTTAATGAAAAGTACAGCTATTCTCTTTATATCAAAAGTTGGAGTACAAAGGATACAGAATTCTTTGGATCTAGCACATCATTTGAAAAAGAAGATTTAGCAGATACTTATACTATAGGTGTTTATGCAACTTTTCACCAACTTTTTTTATATCTGCTGGAAAATTCCGTCGTTATTTATCCCGATACATTTATAATAGTTCTTGAACAACGTATAAAACATTTTTATTACCCAACCGGGCTTTGGCAATTGGAAGCAAATAGTTCACATTTTACACCTATTGGACATGATCACGTCTATTTTAGTAATCACAGTATGGGATGGTGGCACATCACATTTGATAAAACAAAAGGAGGCGTACATTCGGTTATTTATGATAGTATTTATATGGATATGGGCGAAACAAAAATATATATATTGCCATGGTAGTTGCCAGAAATCCCAAACCTGCCAACCAGTTTCATGTTGAGGATCCACAGGTTTTTATTGGCGATTATTTAGCTCAAGTTGAGGTAGCGCCTGAAAATTTATTTTTATCAAACCGTAATCTGGGTGCAAACCTATTTGCCAGTACTCCTATAGAATATCGGACAGCCGAATTCGAAGCGCGAAACTCTATTACTGTAGGAAATGGCATTTACGCAAAAAATAATAATCTTTATTATCTGACACCTGATGGTGATTTTATCGTTAATAATAACAGCAAGGCAATCATGCATGCCGGATACGAAATAGAATTTTTACCAGGTACGGAAGTTGAATATGGTTCGGAGTTGTCAGCGGAAATTATACCTTACGAATGCTCAAATGTTTTGGTCAAAAATTATACTGTAGAAGATAATATTTCTGAAAAAGAGTACGAGCCATATTATGAAGCTCCTAAGTCTGAAGCAAAAAGCAATCAAATAAAAGAATCACCTTCCATATTGATTTATCCTAATCCAAATAACGGAAAATTATCGGTTACAACTAACATTGGATGTAATAAAATGGTTATTAAAATTGAAGAATTGACTGGCAAACAGGTTATATGTGCTACCTATATAAATTCTTCATACAATGATATTGATTTAATAAACCTGGAGAATGGAATTTATCTTTTAAAAGTGAACTGTGAGAATATCTCAGAAATATTTAAAATTATCGTTGCAAAATGAAATTGACAATTTTAGGTCTTGTCGGGATATTTTCAATCTTATTTTTAGGTTGTAATAAAGATGATGTAGAAACGATAAATATACATGGAAATGTATTTAACACATGCACAGGTCTTTCATTTCCTGATGTCGAAATACAATTTCTTGAATCTCGTGAGCACATGTTTGGTGATTCGGAAACCAAAATATGGAAAAGTATTACAAATGAAAATGGAAATTTCTCGTTTTCTGATATGAATATTAATTTTGATGAAAACTATAGCTATGGTTTTTATATTCAGACAAAAGGAGATTTAAATTCATGTTATTTTTATGGGATCGGCCCCTTTGAGATTGATAAGGAAAAAATGGATATAAATCATTCTATTGGCATTTCTGCAACATTTGACAAATGTACTTTTTATTTACCTGAAAATGTGGAAATTATCTCACCCGATAGTTTTATATTTACACTCCAACAGAGAACATTACATAATTATGAACCAGATCGTATCTGGCAATTGATTTGGCCATCATCAGCCTTCGGGCCTCCATATTATAGATGGTATTTTGGAATGTATCCAATGGGTTTGTGGCACATCACCCTCGATAAATATAAAGAGGGGGTACATTCGGTAGTTTACGACAGCATATATTTGGATATGTGCGATACGGCGAGTTATGTTATTCCATGGTAATGAGATACAAAAATTCAAATCATCTCCAATATCATTACATAATAAAACCTTATGATGCGGTTTATGCTATTGGTATAAACAATGGTTACTATAGTGATGGAACAACACCTAAACCATCAAATCAATTTCATGTCGAAGATCCACAAATTTTTATTGGTGATTACCTTTCCCAAACTGAAGTAGCGCCTGAACAATTATATCTTTCTAATCGTTCTATTGGTTCGACAAAACAAACTGATGACCCTAATCAATATATCGCTGAATTTGAAGCAAGAAATTCTATTACGGTAGGAAATGGCATCTACTCAAAAAATAATAATCCGTACTATTTAACACCTGACGGAGATTTTGTTGTTGACAATAATAGTAAAGCAATAATGCATTCCGGTTATGAAATCGAGTTTTTACCGGGAACAGAAGTAGTGTATGGTTCTGAGCTTATTGCAGAAATAGAACCCTATAATTGTGAAAACCTGCTCATAAAAAATTTATATGTGGAAAATGAATTCATTGACAATAAGGGCGAAAACTATGAAATTGAAGACCCTAAACTAAATATTAAAGACCAAAAAAATGAAGAAGAACCTGTTATAAGAGTATTTCCAAATCCAAATAATGGACAGTTAATAGTTGCATCAAATATTGATAACAAAGAAATGATTGTAACTATTGAAGAATTGACGGGTAAACAAATTTATCAGGCTCATTTCACTAATGCTCGGTACAATGATATTAATATGATGTTTTTAGAAAATGGGATATACATACTAAGAGCCAAATGTTCGGATAAGATGGAAATTTATAAAATCATTGTTGCGAAATGAACAAACTATTAACAAAATTTCTACTTTTTTTATGTATAATTGTCTTTTACAATTGTGGTAAACATAAAGAAGAAATGACTATACATGGTTACCTTTTTAACACTGGAACAGGGAATGCTTTTCCTGATATTGAAGTACAATTTCTTGAAGCTCGTGAGCACATGTTTGGTGATTCGGAAACCAAAATATGGAAAACTATTACAGATGAAAATGGCAATTTTTCTTTTTCGGATATTACTATTAATTATGATGATAAATATAGTTATGGTTTTTATGTTGAGACAAAAGGAGATTTGAATTCATACTATATAAATGGAATTGGATCATTTGAAATAAATAAAAATGCTATAGACATTAACCATATTATTGGTATTTCTGCTACATTTAAAAATGGCATTTTTTACCTTCAAGAAAATACACAAATTAATCTACCTGATAGTTTTACTTTAGTTTTAGAGC
>JACQWN010000050.1:0-8946 GCA_016209245.1 Bacteroidia bacterium | reverse complement strand
GAGCAACAAGCACATAATTATTATGAACCTCAAAATATTATGGAAGTAATATGGACTCCAAAAAATTTTGGACCTCCTGATTATCGTGCTCTTTTAACAATGGGCCCTATGGGTTGGTGGCAAATCACCTTCGATAAAACGAAAGAAGGAGTACATTTAATAATTTATGACAGTATTTATTTAGATATGGGTGCTACGGAGGAATATTATTTACCATGGTGATACTTGATAATAATTTATTTAGTATGGTGGAAACCCCCAAACCGTCTAATCAGTTTCATGTTGAAGATCCGCAAGTACAAATCGGAGATTATCTTGCAAGAATTGAGGTAGCCCCGGAAGATTTATTTTTATCAAATCGTAATTTGGGCGCCACATTATTTGAAGATACTCCAGATAATTACAGAACCGCAGAATTTGAAGCTAGGAATTCAATCATCGTAGGGAATGGTATTTATGGACAGAATAATAATCTATATTATTTAACGCCCGATGGTGATTTTGTTGTTGATAACAATAGCAAAGCCATAATGCATGCAGGTTATGAAATTGAATTTCTGTCCGGCACAGAGGTCGAATATGGATCTTAAAGCATATATCGAACCTTATCAATAAAGAATTCCCGGCAAAATCTGCATATTAAAGGTCATAGTTTTTCTACCGGACTCAAAACAGCCATTTATTCTTTGCTTTACGTTTAGCTTCAATAACTTTAAAAGCTTCATCAATAGGCACAAAAGGTTCATTGTTGGTTTTTGCCGCATTATTTTTCTGTTATATAACAAAGCGGTGAATTTGGAAAGATAATGAAATATTCTTTATTATTGCGTCTTAATTAATTTAACCTGCATTATTTATAAATCAGGTAAAATAAAACTAAATATGACTAAACAAATTATTTTTATAATCGCATTGACGCTGACTTTCGTCATTTTTTTCTGGACAATTTCAAGAGTCCTGAAATTAATAAAATTGACAAAACCGGCTTTTCCTGTCAGGGATATTGGCAGACGGATTCTTGTAACCCTCGAAGTGGCTTTTTTTCAAAGTAAAATATTTCGCCGGCCGGTAATTGGCTTTCTTCATGCCCTGGTTTTCTGGGGATTCTGTGTGATTCTTTTCGGAAGTCTAGAAATGGTGGTTGATGGCATATTCCGCAGTGAACGTTCCTTTTCCAAGCTGGGCATTATTTATGATGTTCTGATTGCCTGCGGAGATATTTTGGGAGCTCTTGTTGCAATTTCTATTATTGTATTTCTGTTCCGGAGAATTATTTTAAATGTCAAACGGTTTCATGGTATAGAAATGAAAAAACTTTCACATCAGGATGCTAATGTCGCATTAACAATAATTTTGGTGCTGATGCTATCGCTTCTTGGAATGAATACCGCTTATGTAGCATTATTATCAACTCAGATAGAAGGAGCATATCCGGTAAGCTCCATACTTTCATCACTCATTGATAATTGGATACCAAAAAATTTATTCGTTTTTCATGAAATCAACTGGTGGACGCATATTCTGCTGATTTTTCTCTTTGCAAACATACTGCCTTATTCTAAACATTTTCATGTTTTTATGTCAATTCCAAATGTTTTTCTTAGTCGGTTAGAGCCGCTTGGAAAATTAAGCACAATGGAAAACATCAAAAAAGAAGTAAAGCTTATGCTGGACCCAACAACGCCGGCTGAACAAGCGCCGCCTGAACGTTTTGGAGTTCTTGATGCTGATGATGCTACCTGGAAGAATTATCTCGATTCCCTTTCCTGTACACAGTGCGGCAGATGCACTTCATCGTGCCCTGCTAATATTACCGGCAAGAAACTTTCACCTCGTAAGGTTATGATGGATCTTCGTGCCAGGATGAAAGAAAAAGGTCCTCAACTTCTGAAAAACAGTGAATATTCAGATAACCGTACATTGGTTAAGAATTATATTTCGACTGAAGAGCTTTGGGCATGTACTACATGTAATGCCTGTGCAGTTGAATGTCCTGTTAATATTAACCATCCTAAATTTATTGTTGATATGCGCAGGTATCTTGTTTTGGAAGAGTCGCTAGCGCCGCCGATGTTAAACACAATTTTCAACAATATCACAAATAATGGTGCGCCATGGCAATTTTCTCCGGAGGATAGACTGCGTTGGGCTGAGGAGCTTCCTTTCTCAATTCCTGTTATGTCTAACATTGTTGCACAAGGGAAGAAGCCGGAATATCTCTGGTGGGTTGGTAGTGCCGGCGCTTTCGACGATAGATGCAAAAAAATTTCCAGGGCTTTTGCAAAGGTTTTAAATCATCTTGAAGTAAACTATGCTGTACTTGGTATTGAAGAATCTTCAAGCGGAGATGTCGCCCGGCGTGCAGGAAATGAAATGCTTTATCAGATGCAGGTAATGATGAATATTCAAACGCTTGCTAATTACGGTATAAAAAAAATCATCACAACCGACCCTCATGTATATAACACAATAAAACATGAATATCCTGATTTTGGCGGAAATTTCGAAGTGATTCATCACACCCAATTTTTGAATCAAATGCTCTTAAATGGCAGACTGAAGTTCACTATTACAACATTAGAATTTAAAACAATAACGTTTCATGATCCATGCTATCTTGGCAGAATTAATAATGAATATAAAGCGCCAAGACAGGTTTTAGATTCTATTACATTCCAACGCGTTGAAATGAAACGTTGCAGGAGCTTTGCACTTTGTTGCGGCGCCGGCGGCGGACAAATGTTCAAAGAAGCCGAACAGGGAAATAAAGAAATATTCATCGAACGCATTGAAGAAGCTCTCGCTACAAAAGCAGATATCATTGCAACCGCCTGCCCATATTGTATGGTAATGATGACCGACGGATTAAAATATAAGAACAAGGAAGAGGAAATTTTCTGTTACGATATTGCGGAAATTGTTGCAAAAGGGTTGGGTTTGTAGTTATACTTTAGCCAGTATAATTTTGTAACTTTTTTGTCTTTTGTATCTGTCATATCATAGTCATTCACTTTATGTCATACAATTGTCATTCGATTCGCTGTCATACTTTTGTATAAAACAATTGTATGACTACTGTATGCCCCCATGCTCGCTCGGATTTGTAATCCGAGTGTTTACAGTTCTCTTACACTCGGATTATTAATCCGAGCGAGTGGGCGGGGATTAATCAGGCTAAAAACTCAAACTCAGACCAACCCTGACAATCCTCGGAATATCATAATGTGCAGGATTATTTATATAAACTTGATACAAATCCCTATACGATTGCTCATTATATTGTTGGTTAATAATATTCTGGTATCTTGGATCTGTGAGGAAACCATCATCATCAGGTTGCCCTGTTTCCTGATAAACATAAAATACATTTCTTCGGTTAAAAAGATTTTGAATCATAATGTAAGAGTTTATATAAAATCTGTTTTTTATTATTGGGAATCCTTTTTCAAGCAGTAGATCAAAATAACTGAAGGCAGGAAAATTCTCCATATTCAAATTATAATACCGGTAATAGTAATCTAAATCTTCCTGTCTGAAGTTTTTAGCGCCGGTTCTGTAATGATAAAAAAGACTTGTCCCAAAGTACTGAAAAATTTTCCTGCCGGTGTTTGATTTAATGCCTATGTAATCATTTCCTCCGCCAAAATTGAACTGAATAAACCCGTTTATAATATTTTTTACGAATGTTGTATTGATAACTTCATCGTTTTTCTTTCGCTGATGCGTATAGTTTATCCATAAATTAATCCCGGAATTTTTATTGCTTTTGTATTTTAATGAATACGATTGCCCACGATAAATTATTAATCTGTCGTAATTTTCCATAGTTATATAATCGCTGGGGTAAGCACCTACTTTAGTGTCAAATACAAAGCAATTTTTCAATAAATTATGAAAATTTAAAAAACCGCAGGATAATTTTCCATTATAAATATCAACAAGTTCAGAAATGTAAAATTTAGATTAACCTGTGGAAGTAAATTAAATACAGGGCGATAGTCTTTAAACGCTCTTTTGTCTAATGGCGCATGGGGATCCACAAGGTAAGGACATATTCCGGTAACTGTTGATATTTCAATAGGATAATCAATTGGGTAACCACCGGCATCGTACCAGGTTTCCCCGTCCCTGTATCCAAGGATAGCAGTAGGATTATTCCTATTGTTGACATATACGACAAAATCATCGCCGATATTATCCGGCCTACTACCGCCGCTAAGTTCTATCGCCTGCGGATCGCCTGCTTTATAGGTCTCGCGAAAAACATAAGGGTCTTTTAATATCAACTGATTGGCGTTATAATAGTCTAATCTCAGACCTGCTTCAATATTTAACAGTTTGAAGTTAAACCGATCCTGAAAAAAACCGGATAAATATACAGGCTCAAAAGCCTTGACAGGTCGTGTATAGTCGCCATGCTCATCCACACTGTTAAAAAAATCCATATAGGGAATACCGGATTTTGTTTTTGTTCCTTTATAATCGTAACCATAATAATTCACAAAATTATTTCCATTATTTAAAAGCTCATCAGGGCTGAACATATCAATTGATAAAACTGACGGGTCGTAAGAATCAATATCAATCCATTCCGTGCTGTTGACAGGGATACCATTCTGAATCCTGAAATTTCTGTCAAAAGTTTTCTGGATAGTTTCAGAATAATATCTTTCATAATATATGGTGTCGGTAAAAACCGTTTCACCGGAAGGCAGCGTTATATAAGTATATAAAGGATGATCCCTGTCGAGTTCAAGAATATGGACATTGGTTAATTGTCTGGCTAATGTCCACAGTTCTACCGGTCTCAGATCATATCTCCTTTCCTTGTTTTTAAAATATTGTAAACCATATTTGATATGATGGCTTGTCAGGTCTATATTAACTTGTATATCAATACTATACCTTTCAACTTGGTTTTTACTGTATCTGTCATATACGGTTCCGGGAATATTCCATAAACCATAAATGCTCCACGGATTTTGTCCGTTCAGCAGCGCTCCAAATTGCTCTATTGTTGTAGCGTTGGTGTAATATTCGCTGTATGGTGGATATGTTTCATAATAGGATTGTGTATATCGTCCCAAATCAGGATTATAGGAGCTAGGTTCAAAAGTTATTAAAGTATCATAATCGGCGCTGGTGTGCATATAAACACCATCAGGAAAGCCTTGCAGAGTATCGGTGAATTCGTAGGAATTGATTTTGTATGTATTAAATTTTCCAACATGTCCATAATTGAAAAAATCATCCTTATGTTCAGGATGCTGCAGCACATTGTAATAATTTGAATAACAAAGCTGTACGTTCCAGGAGAATTTTATATTTTCCGTCTCGGAGATTAAACCTGTGAAACGAAGATAATTATCGAAATTTCTTGCAATATATTCCGGTTGATTTTCGGAATTCAATAAAGCATTCTCATATATGAATTTTCTTCCATTTTTAAAATTGGCATAAGTACCAAGAGTAATATTGATATTTGTATTTACCGGAATAATTATTTTCGAATAGGTGTTTAAATACTTTTGTCCTGCATTTTCTTTATACCTCACAGATGTCAGGCTATCCTCAGTAATAAAAAGTGCGTTGCTGATAACTCCGAAACCATCGGGTATTTGAGTACATGGAGAGTTTCTTAGCCGTTCAAGCACATCAGGATATGCAACCGGAGTTCTTATATAACTCTGGTCCGGATCTTTAATATCTGCAAGTCTTGCAGCTATATAAAAGTCCGGATTTTTCTCAGAAGATTTCCTGAATAACCTGACCGGCCCGCCGATATCAAGCTCAATAAGACCATTATCGTAATTCTTTAAAGAAGGAGGCGAAATGAATTCACAATTAATAGTAAGCGAATCAGAAATTTCAGGAGTTTGGATAAAAAGGAATCCTGCAGTCGAATTTCCAAATTGAATTGGAGCTTCATTCATAAACAAACCAAATTTTTCTATACCAAGGAAAGGGAAAGACGAATTATCAGCGATACGCATTCCATCAACGACAACATAATCCCCTCCGGCTTCAGCGCCATGAAAAAACAAAGTATTTTCCTCCAAATAATAAGCCGATGGCGATAATAGGGACAAAGATTTAATCGTCCTGACAGGCAGATGGCTGATAAATGACCTGTCAATGAATTTATCCTCGTAACCTTGGTCATACTCTGAAAATGTATGGTTTTTATTTGGAATACTATCATATAAATCAGACGATTGTGCAAATAGTCGAGTAATTTGGATTGTCAGAAATAGTATTATAAAAATTTTATTCATAATCTCTGATATTTTTTCTCGGGTAATTATGCTATGCTTATGGTGGCTTCATAATATTTTAAAATTTTAATACTATCATTTGATACTATCAAAGATACAATTTTTTAAATCAAAAAGATTACAGGATTTTTTTGCCAATTAAGCCTAACAGTTACGTATTTTATTTTTTTTCAAAGTCGTTTCAGTTTTATTTGTCCGTCACCAGTCAATGTCAAGATACCCCCTTTTATATAGTAGTCAGTAATATTGTGTATCAATCCTGGTATGGATTCAGCAAAGTCAGTGTCACAGCAGATTTCTGTACAACCGACAATGCCAAAAATTATTTTTCCCTTTTTTGGTATTGAATATTGTCCATTGCAATAATTTACATCAAGTGTTAATTTATAGGTAGTGTCGCTTGTAAATTCAAGAAAGTAACTGTTCTTTGCCTTGTCTGAAAAGGTCTGTCCTGATTTTTTAATACTTTTTACTTTCCACCCGTTAGATGTGATATCAACGTCAATGTCCTTTTTTTTACAAGTCCAAAGGGGCAAACAAGTCAGAAGTATTGTCACTGTCATCAAAATTGTCTTATTAGGCATAGTCATCTTTTTTAAATGGTTACTAACGCCAGTTTGTGTAGAAACAAAATTAAATTAAATAATATATAAGTCGGCAGTCAGCAATCAACAGTCAGCAAATATTGCCAACTGCGGACTGAAGATTGCCGACTTTAAAATGCGAAAATTTATCCGGTTATTAGTTCTAATTCTTTAATACATGACTGAGGTGAAACCATTTTTTTGATAGTAACATAAACTATTGGTTGATTTTTTTCTGCTTGTTTTATAGCAAGTTTTGTACTCCATTCATTAAATTCTTTGTCACCCTCTATAAGTAATACTACATGAGCATTTTGTGGAATACTTTCACCAAATTCCGGATGTTCTCTTATATAGCGGTCAAACTCCATTCCTAAAATTGTATTTCTTTTTTCGTATATGTTCATAATTATTCTCCTTTCAAAAATTTTTCTTTATATAATTCCCAGTTAATATTTATATCTTCATCTGCTAAAGTTAAACTGTCTTCATATGAAAGATATACTTTTTCCTTTATTTTTTCTCCTTTTTTATTGTATCTATCTATATGAACAAAGTCATGACTGCAATCATATCTAATTATAGGGTTCCATTTTCCTTCTATTTTTATTTCAAGCTGAACAGCAAAATAAGTAACTTTTCCTTTTTCGGTTCTGTGATAATGTCTTTTACGAGCGTCTTCTCCTAAATCTCTTGAATATGTTTTTTCACCCATTTAAATACCATTTTATACTATGGCTTATTAAAATTTGTCCATTTTTTTTAATTTGTTTGCAAAGATAGTAAGTATTTATAAAATAATTACGCATAACGTTAGTTTGTGCAAAAACAAAAATAGTTAAAAAATTTGAATCCGCCTTTTATTTCCAAATCATCTATCGGGTTTTAGAACAACGTAGACCCCTTGCTCGATCCCGCCAGATGATATCCCAGCATAAATTCATGCGAGCCGGCGCAATGATTATTGATATGGCTTAATGGATAATCGAAAGCATAGCCGAAAAAGAATCCTTCAAATTTAGCTCCGAGAAATACTATCAAAGCATCACTAGTACGATATGAAAGACCGATCCAATAATTCTTTTTATAAGTAACCTTGGCATTAATATCAAGCTGAACAGGTACGGCTTTCGTGGCTTTAAACAGAACCGACGGCTCAATATCGAAATCATTGCTTAGCTTGAAGTAATATCCCCCAAGTAAATAGTAATGCCTGACCAGCTTATTTTGCTTTGTGTTTTCACCAAGATTAACCTTCAGTTGAAGAAGCTGTGCCGCAGATAAGCCGATATAAAAACGTTCATTATAAAAATAGCTTCCGAAACTTGCATCAGGCATGAATTTAGTTTCAACATTGTTTGACAACAAGGGGTCATCCCTGTCGGTGATGATTAAATCACGTTCATCGAATTTGAATTGAAAGCCGGATAATGATAAGCCAAGAGAAAGCTTTGAATCGAATTTAGTAAGGTTAAGATGATAGGCATAAGCTGCCAGCATGCCTGTACGGCTTATAGGACCGTATTTGTCATTAAAAATATAGCCGCCAACGCCCATTGTATTATTATCAAGCAGCGTATGCGCACTTAAAGCATATGTTTTCGGTGAATTTTTTAAACCCACCCATTGCTGCCTCACAGTCAACTGAATAGGAATATAGCTGACACTACCGGCAGTCGCAGGATTCAGTAAAAAGCTATTCCACATATACTGGCTGTAAATTGGCAACTGCTGGGATTTTGCTGTTTGTACATTTAATAATGTAAAAACAATCCACACAAAAACGGAAAATTTTATAACTTTTTTCATTATGTTTAAATTTTGTTACTGTTTAGGTCATTATTTTATATTGATTATCCCATCGAAGTACGAATTTTTTACGAACCTACGAATTACGAATTTATGCATTGATTAACATTTACAATCCGTTTGAACTTTATCCCTTCTATAGTGAAATTGATTAAAATTGTTCAGGACCTAATTCGTCAAACACTTCATAAGCATAACCGATTAACTGATAACTCAATTCAGGATAAACCAAATCATCTCTTCTAAGTAAAGGTTTCATATATTTAGTATTGCTAATG
>JACQWN010000049.1 GCA_016209245.1 Bacteroidia bacterium | reverse complement strand
TTATAAGTAATACAAATTTGAAGAATACGATATTCCGCAGTAATCATGCTTCAAATTACCTGGTTTTAAACGGTATCTTGGAAAGAGATAAAGAAATGTTTCTTGAAAAACTAAAATATGCTATCCGATATCCTGAATCAGCAGGACTTAGAAAAGAATGGCAAAGAGGATTATAGCTATAATCCTAAAATTTTCAATCCCTGCTCAAAAACTATATCTTTTGGAATCCCTGCGTTGGCAATACGTTCTAAATCATTTTGCAGCATCTCTCCAATGCTGCCTTTTTCTTCGACAAGTTTTCTAACATTTTCAAAATCCCCGTCTCCCTGCAATTTCAAAAGTGCTCCGCCTAAATCGGAAATCGCCTGTTTCATCTTTTCAAAATTAATAAAATATGTTCCTTTGGCATCATCCCTTGAAAATACATTTTTTTCCAAAAAATAATTGAAGCATATCATATTCGCTTTACCATGAGCGCTCGACGCTCCAAATCTTATCGAACGGAAAATGCTTGCTGCAAAAGTCACATAATTATCGAGCAGGTCTTTATTTTCAAATTCACCTTTTTCTGCAAGCAAAGTGATTATATACAGACCAATGATATCTGCCTTTCCTTCTTCTATTGAAGTATGATATTCCTGCAGAGCTTCTTTGACTAAACCTTTACCGGTAATTGTGCTTTTCAGTCCCAATCCATGAGCGACTTCATGAAACATCACATCTTCAAAAAATGCCTCAAATTTTATGTATTTTCTTTGCTCTTCGGCAATTAATATATTGCTTATAGGAACGAGGATTTTTTCAAACTTGGCCTGCATTGTATTTTTCAGTTGTAGCTTCCTTGAACCTGTCTTTTCATGCACTCTTGGATCGTTAGGAAGATTTATGGCAATATTTTTAGCGCCTACATTACAATCCCCTGCATAATATATTACATCATATACATTCATATCTTTATTTGCCTGGGCTTTTTCTTTTTTATATTTTGCTTCGACAGGAAGTTTTGCCTGCAATTCCGGAAGAAAAGCGGCATATTTTTCCAGCTTTTTGCTCCATTCCAAATCTTTAATTAATATCTGCCCTGAATGGGTTGTTTTAATCCCCATAAACTGGTCATTGTAACTCTCAATCGGACCGACAATAAAATCAATTTTATTTGTTTTCATATTCATCCAGGCCAAATCGCTGGCTAAATAATCATCGTTGAGCAATGCTTCTGCCCTAAGCTTCAAATATTCTGCAAGCCCGGGATCTTCTGCTAATTTTGAGGCTTTTCTTAATAAAGAGGCGGCTCTTTCCAGTTCTGCCCTGAAAACGGCGTTGTATGGCTCAACATACAATTTCCCTTGCTCATTCCTTCGAATAAAAGTGTACCAGCTTGATTTTTCAGAATTATCAAATGATTCAAATTCTTGCTTGGTAATATCTGATGGATAATATAATGCACCGGCAAATGGCTTTGCATATCCTTTAAGAAAAGAAATATCTCCTTCCATCCTGTCCCACGGACCATAATTAATCTTTGTATAAGCTAGTGCTGCGCTGTCGGTAATTTTGCTGAAAAATTCTTCTTTGTTACCGATAAAACTTTTCCAGCACAGTTCATCCATAATATCAGCAGTCTCTATTAATATAGGAAGCATTTCTCTTTCTTTTTCTGATAGTTTCGAAATATCAGTTTTTAAAGTACATATAGCAAATTGTTTTACTTTGTCAAGCAAATATTCATGCTTATTCTTCAGAATAATACTGGCTTTATCTTTTAAATCTTGAAAATTTAATATCCCTGAATCTTTATAATAAGTAAAGCTGTAAAGAGCAGTGTCGTTCCCCTTAATAACTGTTGTTTCCAATTCAAGCAAGGAATCGGTTTCTTCTTTTAAACAATATGAACCGTTCATCTCTTTTCCTGAACCATAAGGTAAATAATACATGGAATCTTTGGTTATTTTAATCTCGAAATAATGCGGACCGCTTTGTTCATTTACAGAGCCCGGCTTTCCCGGATACATGCCCATGTACTCTCCATAAAGAAAAGGATATTCATTCTTATGAGTTGAGCACGAAGCTAAATAGACCATTAAAGCTATAACAATTTGATTAATGAAATTTTTGTTATTATACATACGTTTTTAATTTATAATTACTATTTCAGACTTCATAAAATTTGTGATTTTGTTGTTATTAAATTACACATTTAATTCATTATCTCTATATTTTCTGTTAATAATCTGTCCCGTTAGGGACGTTAAATTGGTAGAAAATTATTATTGATAAATTCAATTCGTGCCGTTAGGTACGAAATATTCAACAGGATTGAAAATGAACCTGTCATCATAATCAATCTCATATTCTTTTAACATATTAAGATATTCCTCGGAAAAAGATTTCTTCTTGTGGTGAATTGATTGATTATGGATATAATGTATGATATTTGACGTTTCCGCTTTACTGTAAGAAAAAGCGCCATAACCCTCTTGCCAGGAAAATTTTCCCCGGATAAATCGTTTTTCATTTATCAATTTTGATGAACTTCCTTTTATATCTTGCATTAAATCGGATAATGATTGTGAAGGTCGTAATCCAAACAGAATATAAATATGATCCGGCATACCATTTATTGCTAATAATTTGTGCTTGTTATTATGAACGATTCCTGTAATGTATTTGTATAATTCATCCTTCAAATTATTGAGGATTATACAATTACGGTTTTGAACTGTAAAAACCGATTGAATATGAATTTGTGTATATGTGTTAGCCATAATTACAATGTTATATTTCGTCCCTGACGGGACTTTACTGTTAAACTTGCCCCATTTCTACTACCAATATGATGTCCCTAATGGGACTAAAAATGCAAATATATAATGTTTCTTTATTAATGTTCGTAATTCGTAAGTTCGTATTTTATTCGTACTTCGGTGGGGTAATTTTTTCCCCTTAACCTAAACAGATACAATTTTTAAATATTTTCAGTTGAATCGTGCTCATAATAAAATTGAAAACCAAGCCGTTTTCCTGTCTGAGTTTTGCTTTTATTAATTCTGTCCTTCATATTAGCCACTGAAGTAACTTTAACCGAATCATAAGGAGGCACAAGTAAGTCAAAATCAAGACAATATAAAATAGCGCTTTCAATTATTTTATGGATTGTTTCTTTATCAATAATTTCTTGTCCGAAATTAGTATATAAAAAACCTAATTGTCGCTTACCTTCCACAAAATAATGCTTATCCTTATTTATATATATTCTTCCAATCAGATAGCCAAGGTCATCTTCCCTGTCATATTTAACCGAATCTGAAAGAAAATTATAAATATTAATAAGACCGCAATAGGTGCTTAAGGGAGTTTCTTTCACATACGAGGTTTTCCAGATATTATGATCTTTATCAAATTCAAAAATATTTGTATGCATATTGAAAATCAATAAATCGGCTGCTACTTTCAGCTCCGATTCAAACGACCCCCTGTCCTTGTACTCCAGTAATAATCTTTTATCAACTTTTTTAAGCTGTTTATTATAATCAACACAAATTTCCTTCAATACATCTTTGATACTATTAAATACTTCTAAAGTATTATCATAAACCTTTTGTTTAGTATATGATTTCTCAACTAATATATTGAGTATCAATTCCTTTGCTGGGGTTTGCTTCATAAAGTAAAAATTAAAATAAGGGTGTAAAACTATAAAAAATTTATGAATTAATCAGCATTTTTCAAAAATGACTATTTTTAGTTTACAAATTGAAATATTATTTAAAAAATGCCAATTAATCTGTTATAAAAAATTTTTGATAGTAAAAATTTTATCTTTGTAAACTAAAATCGGGTTTATTTGGAAAATAATGTTATATCTTTGCATCACTAAAACAAAATAAAAAATGAGAATAACAGTTGAAACATACAATCCTGACAAGTTTAATATTTTAATGGATTTTTTGCGTATAAACGGATATAAAATACAAATAGAAAAACCGGCACCTTTGACAGATTATGATTGGATAATACCTGGCAGACCTGCAACCGATGAGGAACATGAAGCTATGGCGCTAGCTATGGAAAATGATGATATTAATGATACGTTGACAACTGATCGGCTTAAAAAGGAAATGCAAAAATGGATAAAAGAAATTACGAGGTAAATTGGCATAGGAGATCACTTAATAGCCTTCAAAAAATATTTCTCTATATTAATAATGAATCCCCTGATAATGCTCTAAAATTTCTTGAAAAACTCTATGAATTTGGAGAAACTCTCGGATTTATGCCCGACAAATACCCTGTTTGTCGTCAAAAATCTTACAGGAAAAGAAATTTCAGATGTGCAGTATTTCATAAGAATTATATTTTTATTTACCAGAAATTGACTGATTCAGTGCTTATTAGAAATATCGTTCATTGCAAGCGTATCCGTTGACGATTAATGCTCGGCAATTTTTTCGAAAATATATTTCATAATGAAAAAAGTATTCTTTTTTACTATTGCTACATTAGTATTATTGCAATATATTGTTTTTGCTCAATCATATCCTGATTTAAAAAAAAAAAAAAAAAAAGGAGATATAACAACAATAAAACTATTATTAGTCAATGGAGCAAATGTGAATGCCAAAAATAATTATAACTGGACAACTTTGATGGAAGCAGCAAACGAAGGTCATACAGAAATTGTAAAATTATTAATAGAAAACAGAGCAGATATAAATGCTAAAGATAACTACAATAGGACGGCTTTGATGGAAGCAGCAAGTGGAGGTCATACAGAAATAATAAAAATATTACTAGAAAACAAAGCGGATGTGAATACTAAAAATAATTGTGGAGAGACAGCTCTAATGGAAGCAGCATATCATGGTCATACAGAAATATTAAAACTATTAATAAAAAACATGGCACATGTAAATGCTAAAACTCACAGAGGTACAACTGCTTTGATGGATGCAGTAATTTCAGGTGATACAGAAACGGTAAAACTATTAATAGAAAACAATGCACATGTGAATGCTAAAGATAATGAAGGATGGACAGCTTTGAGGGAAGCAGTATTTTGGGGTGATATAGAAATGGTAAAATTATTATTAGAAAACAATGCACATGTAAATGCTAAAGATAACGAGGGCTGTACGACTTTAATGCTGGCAGCCAAAAAAGGTTATATAGAAATAGTAAAAATATTGATAGAAAACAAAGCAGATGTCAATGTCAAAAATAACGAAGGCTTGTCGGCTTTGATATTGGCGATAGATATAAATAATATAGAAATAGTAAAACTATTAATAGAAAATAAAGTAGATGTGAATACTAAAAATAATTTTAACTGGACGGCATTAATTTGGGCTACATGCAAGGGTCATACAGAAATAGTAAAATTATTAATAGAAAACAAGGCGGATGTGAATGCCCAAAATAGTTATAACTGGACTGCTTTGATTTGGGCTGCAAATAAAGGTCATAAAGAAATAGTAAAATTATTAATAGAAAACAAAGCAGATGTGAATATCAAAAATAACGAAGGTTGGACAGCATTAATGTATGCTTCAGAAAAAGGTTATATAGAAATAATAAAACTATTAATAAAAAACAAAGCAGATGTAAATACTAAAAATAACAAGGATTGGACAGCTTTGATTTGGGCTGCAAATCAAGGTCATACAGAAATAGTAAAATTATTAATAGAAAACAAAGCAGATGTGAATGCTAAAAATAACGAAGGTTGGACAGCTTTAATGCTGGCAGCAGAAAGAGGTTATATAGAAATAGTAAAATTATTAATAGAAAGTAAGACAGATTTGAATGCTAAAGATAATGAAGGATGGACAGCTGTGCTAAAAATTACTATGGCTGGACAGCTATGATTTGGGCTGCATACAAAGGTCATACAGAAATAGTAAAATTTTTATTAGAAAACAAAGCAGATGTGAATGCTAAAAATAACAATGGATGGACAGTTTTAATGGTAGCAATAGATAAAGGTAATACAGAAATAATTGAAATATTAAAAGCATTTGGTGCAGAGAAATAAAAAAATTATTAATCTGTATGGTCAATAAGCTTTTGCAAACAATACGCTTCTATTAGAAGGTTTTCCACTATAAATGCACCTTCCAACCTCTTCTTTTTCCAGCAATTGCTATTTGTCCGAGCGCAATTCCTCCATCATTGCTTGGTACTTTACTATGAGTAAAAACCTGATAACCTTTTTTACTAAGCATTTCTTCTGTTTTTGTCAGAATATATCTGTTTTGAAAAACACCTCCGGATAATGCAACTTTATTTATTTCTAAATCTTTATTCATTTTTTGAACAACTGTAAAAATAGCAGAAATTACAGTATTATGAAATTTTGTAGAAATAATTGAATTTGGAATATTTTTATATACATCATCAACAATCCGTTTTATAGTATTTTCAAATGAAATTACCTGTTTAAATTTAAAATTATAGCTGTCATTACAATTTTCATCAATTACAGATTCGAGTCTCATTGGCGCTTCAGCATGAAATTTTGAAAAAGGGCATAAATCAATAATTGCCGCTACGGCATCAAAAAGACGTCCGGCGCTTGAAGTCAAGGGGCAATTTATTTTATTGTCTATTGCATAAAGTACAGAGTTTATACGATTTGTTTTAATTTTTTTAAAAAAAGGTAAGTTAAGCTGTGAAAATTTTCCTCCGAATGTTTTGTATAAATATGATACCGCTATACGCCAAGGTTCTTCAACACTTTTATCTCCGCCAGGAAGAGGTATATAATCGAAGTGGGCATATCTTTTATAGTCGTTTAAATCGCAGATAAGAAATTCACCTCCCCAGATATTTCCATCATCACCATAACCTGTACCATCGAAACTTACACCGATAACTTTTTCATCTAAATTATGCTCCGCCATGCAAGATGCGATGTGGGCGTGATGGTGCTGAACGGATATTTTGATAATTGTAGTTGGTAGTTGGTAGTTGGTAGTTGGTAGTTGGTAGTTGGTAGCTGGTAGCTGGTAGCTGGTAGCTGGTAGCTGGAGCTTTGGACTTGGAGCTTTGGACTTGGAGCTTTGGACTTGGAGCTTTAGACTTAGAGCTTTGGACTTGGAGCTTTGGACTTGGAGCTTTGGACTTGATGCTTTGGGCTTGTTCTTCGGCATATTTGGTAGAGAGATAATCAGGGTGCATATCACAGACAATCAGCGAGGGTTTTATTCTGAACAATTTTTTGAACCGTTCAATAGTTTCACAGTA
>JACQWN010000595.1 GCA_016209245.1 Bacteroidia bacterium | reverse complement strand
CCGACGATGACGGCTATACCGCCCATACATCAGCTATGCTCGATGTAAAATCAAGCACCAAAGGAATGCTTGTGCCACGACTAACCACAGAGCAAAGAAATGCTATAGCTTCCCCGGCAACCGGACTCCTTGTCTTTGATGTATCTTTGGGAAGTTTTTATTTCTATAATGATTCCGTTTGGGTTAATCTCACATCCGGAAACCCTAGCAATATCTGGAGCCAATCCGGTTTAAATGTATATCTGACTAATATGACTTATCATATAGGAGTCGGGACTTCAGCTCCTGTCGGTAAGCTCGAAGTTAAAGGAGATGTCCCAATATCAAGCGATGCGCCATTGTTTGAAGTTATTAATAGTAATGGCGATACGGTCTTTGCCGTTTACTCACAAGGAGTAAGAATATATGTTGCCGACGACCCTGCGATTAAGGCAGCAGGAAGCCGGAGCGGTTTTGCTGTCGGAGGATTTAGTCTGACAAAAGGATTTACAAATGATTATTTACAACACATTTGTCGGGACCGATTGCGGAAGAGATGGTGCCTATAATCCAGGCACATCCGATATCAGCGATTATAATTCCTGTCTAGGCTATAGAGCTGGCGCTTTACTGGCGGGTGGCGATAATAATGTTATTATAGGATATTATGCCGGTAACTTCCTCCCCAACTCAAATGCTTGATGTCACTGGTAACGCCCGATTCAGAAGCGTAGGTTCCGGCGCCTATGCCGCCCCTTTAAATATTATGGCCGATGGCACTTTGACTACAAATACTTCCGATAGATACCACTGTTTTCAACATTTTACGTATGTTTTAACTTTACCGTTTTTAATGAAAACTTCAATCAAAGAGCCATTGCCCGGCTCAAGAATTTGATGATCCTCAGCAATGCTGACATCATCAAATTCAACACCTAAGATGGTCCCGCACGGAGAAATCCATGCAACGCCTTTCCCTTTTTTACATTCCACAGCAACTCCATACGGGCCGGGGTACCAATATATTGTCAATGGGCCGGAATTTCCGATGGGCCGGAAAAATATTTCCTGCTTACTCATATCTCAAACTTTTTTAGCTTTTTATGTGAATTTCTTATTTCTTCTCCTGTCGTGTACATACTTGAAAAAAAAGCGCCATCATCAATAATTTTCACGATAGTAAGAATATACATATTATCAAATAATTTATAGAACAAATGGTACTCCTTCCCTTGTTTTGAATCATCAATATATATCTCAAAAGGATCCTTTAATATCTTTTCGAGTAATTCGAGGAAAATATCCTGCGGAAGGCAGAAATGCCTCATCGCATGTTTCATCTCATGAAAACCTACAATAACACGATCTCCGGTAATGGCCGTAATTACAGCTACTATTTTACGATGCCCCATCATGCTTAATTTTTCATTGCAAAAATATAAAATTTCAAAGTGATTTATTACATATTTCAAATTTTTTTTACAAAATTTGTTTGATTTATAATAATTGTATTAAAATTTGTTTTATCTTTATCAGTTTTTTATAAATTTGTATTTCTAAAAATTCAATAATTCAGTAACCTAAATTTTTTAAATGTATGAAAACTAAACTGTTAACTGTTATTATCGGTTTCCTGCTCCTTGCTTGCTATGGCTATGGACAGCGGGGAATAACCAACAATGGTGCGAAAATTATTGTCACCAGCGGAGGTATTATTAATATTACCGGTGGTACGTATGCCGACTATACAAATAAAACCAGCGGCTCGACACACGGTAGAATTGACCTTGACGGCAAAATCAAGCTGGAAGGCGATTGGACAAACAATGCGACTTCCGGAAGTGTTTTAATCAATGTTGATACAGACGGCGAAGTCGCTTTCACTGGGAATACCGCCCAGGCAATTGGCGGAACCGCCTCAACACAGTTTGAAAAGCTTACTATCAATAATAGCACAGGTGGAGTCAGTCTAAGTGCAAATGTTGACGTCAGCAGCACACTTACGCTTACCAACGGTCTATTGACTCTGGGAACTAAAAATTTAACCCTTGCAGCAACTTCAACTGTTTCAGGAACACCATCGGCTACAAAGATGGTTGTTGCAACCGGAACAGGCGAATTTAGAAAAACATTTTCAGCAATAGGTAGTTTCACTTATCCGATTGGAGATAATACAGTGACTGCCGAGTATTCGCCTGTTACCCTGAATTTTACAAGCGGCACTTTCGGAGGTTCAGCTTATGCCGGAACTAGATTAACCGATGCCAAACATCCTAACAATACTACAACCGGCGCATATATTACTCGCTATTGGTCATTAAGCCAAAGTAACATTACCGGTTTTTCATGTACAGTTACCGGTAATTATCTTGATGCCGATATTAATGGCACAGAAACCAATATGTTTGCAGGATACTGGAGCAGCCCCAACTGGGTAAAGATGAACGCTGCCAACGCACCGGCCAACCAGCTTTCAGGAACAATATCAGTTTTTTATGATATTACCGCCGGCGACCAGGCAATGTTTTGCGCTTCATCACCCACAATTGCTTATACACAAACAAACGTCAGTTGTAATGGCGGTTCGAACGGCACAATTGACCTGACAGTATCAGGCGGACTTGCTCCTTACATATATAGCTGGTCAACCGTTGGCGGTTCCGGACTTGTTGATGGAGTTCAAGACCAAACAGGTCTGACAACAGGCGCTTATTATGTTACAGTCACAGACCAAAATGCTTGTTCCGCTAACCAGAGTATAACAATTACACAACCGACGGTCTTGTCATCAACAATTACAGGAACAGACCCGACCTGTTATAATGGAACAAACGGCTCGGTTAACCTCTCACCTTCAGGAGGTACACCCGCATATACTTTTTTGTGGTCAAATAGCCAAAATACAGAAGACATTTCAGGTCTTACAGCCAGTACATATTCTGTGACAATAACAGATACGAAAGGATGTACAGCTACAAACAGCACAACCCTGGGGCAGCCTACGCAAATTACAACATCCATCACCAAAGCCGATGTTTCGTGCAACGGAGGCAGTAACGGTTCAGCCGACCTTACAGTCTCAGGCGGCACACCAGGTCCCGGATATTTGTATTCATGGTCAAATCTGGCAACCACTCAGGATATTTCCGGATTAACAGCAAATACTTATACAGTTACAGTTACTGATAATAATGGTTGTACAGTTACCAATAATATTACAATAAATCAACCTTCCGGCTTAACGCTTACAACAGTTGTTACCAATGTCAGTTGCTTTGGAGGAAACAACGGCGCTATTAACCTTACTGTTGCAGGGGGCACAAGTCCATATCAGTATAATTGGTCAAATTCAGCCACAATTGAGGATATCAGCAGTCTTACAGCAGGTAGTTATACCGTTACTGTCACTGATGCTAATTCATGCACAGCAACTAAAACTACTTCAGTTACTCAACCTGCATTGTTAACCGCTTCTATTACAGGAACAAATGTATCGTGCTTTGGCGGCGCAAACGGCGCTGCTAATCTGACCGTTGCAGGCGGTACAAGCCCATATGCTTATAGCTGGTCAAATTTAGCGACTACCGAAGACCTAACCGGTCTAACAGCAGGAAATTATTCCGTTACAGTTACTGATTCCAAATCCTGCACTGCCTCTAATACGGTTAATATTACCCAACCACCTGCTTTAACATTGACCATCACAGGTACAAATGTAAGTTGTAACGGAGGCAGCAACGGTTCTGCCGCAACTACCGTTACCGGTGGAACAGCTCCATACTCTTACAACTGGAGCAGCGGTCAGTCAACAGGTAATATTTCCGGATTAACCGCAGGCACATATACATTAACTGTGACCGATTTCAAGGGTTGTACTATTTCAAATAATGTAGTCATCACACAACCCGCTGTTTTAGGCGCTACTATTGCCGGTACCGACGCAAATTGTTATGGCAGTTCCGACGGCGCAGCCAACCTGACTGTTTCAGGCGGTACAACACCTTATGATTATTCATGGAGTAATTCAGCAACTATCGAAGATATTTCCGGATTGGTTGCCGGGAACTATTCAGTAACTGTTACCGACGACCATAATTGTACGACAGCTGCAAGTACCACAATAGGCCAACCTACAGAAATCACACTGACAACAAACAAAACGGATGCAACTTGTGAAAATTCCGATGGTTCTGCAACTGTATCAGCCGCAGGTGGTTCTGGCTTATATATTAACTATGATTGGTCTCCAAATGGATATACAGGCGATGGTACACCAAATTATATAAACATCCCTGCCGGTACATATTATGTTACTGTTACGGATTCCGATGGATGTACAGCCGATATAAGCGTTAATGTTAGTGAAGTCGGCGCTCCTTCTATTTCTATTATTGCATTTACTAATGTCAGTTGTTTTGGTGGTAACAATGGTTCTGCTACCGTCCAAGTATCAGCAGGCACACCTGATTATACATTTGTTTGGTCAACCGGCACAACAGTTACGCAGACAGGTACAACTTATACCGAGACCGGTCTTGCTGCCGGAACACATAGTGTTACTGTTACTGATAATGGACTTTGTTCAGCAAATACAACTGTCAATATTACCCAACCAACACAATTAACCTCTACTATTTCTAAAACCAATGTAACTTGTAACGGAGGCAATAATGGAACAGCAACAGTAGCGCCTTCCGGCGGTATTGGACCATATACTTATTTATGGAGTGATAATCAAACCACACAAACAGCAACAAACCTGGTTGCCGCAACATATTCCGTAATTATTACAGATGCAAATTCCTGTACTTTAGTTAAATCAACGACCGTAGTACAACCCGCTGCATTGACTGCAACAATAGCAGGAACAAATATTTTATGTAACGGTGACGCTGATGGCGCAGCTAATCTCACAGTTACCGGTGGTACATCTCCCTACGGTTTTTATTGGTCAACAACCGACAACACAGAAGATATTTCGGGCTTAACGGCAGGAAGTTATACAGTCACTGTTACTGATGGTAATGGTTGTACAGCAACAGCCGGCATTACTATTTCAGAGCCGACTGCTCTCGTTGCATCAATTACAGGAACAGATGTATCATGTAATGGCGGAAATGATGGTGAAGCAGACCTTACAGTTACAGGAGGAACATTATCATATAGCTTTTCATGGTCAAATAGTGCCACAACCGAAGATTTACTTAATGTTACAGCAGATAATTATGCTGTTACTGTAACAGATGGCAATAATTGTCAGGCTACCGCTTCACTGACTATCAGTGAACCATCAGCTATTACTGCTATCCTCACACCTGCCAATGTTACCTGTAATGGAGGAAACAATGGAAATATTGAAATTACTGTTTCCGGTGGTACACCGACATATACATACAATTGGTCAAATTCAAGCACAACAGCTAATATCTATGGTCTGACATCAGGTTCATATACCTTGACAATTACCGATTCAGGGGGATGCACTTATGTAGGCGTTACAACTGTTACTCAACCCTCTGCTATTACAGCTTCAACCGTTCCAACAAATGTTTCATGTTTTGGCGGAAGCAACGGTGCAGTTAATATTTCAGTTTCAGGTGGAACCGCTCCTTATACTTATGTATGGTCAAATTCAGAGACAACTGAAGATATTTCTAACTTGACCGCCGGTCCTTTTTCTGTTACTATTACTGATTTTAATGGCTGTTCATTGGTTAATTCAAGTAATGTTGCACAACCTAATGAACTCGTAGTAGCAATCGCAGGGCAAAATGTTAGTTGCTTCGGCTTATCCAACGGTTCAGCCACTATTACTGTGACTGGCGGTACACCAAACTATAGCTATAATTGGAGCTCAGGACAAACAACCGGAAATATTTCGGGACTTCCAGCAGGAACCTATTCCCTGACAGTTACTGATGCTAATAGTTGCAATGATATCGAGAGTATAACTATTACTGAACCTGCCTTACTGACATCCTCGGTTTCAGGAACTGATGCTACTTGTTTTGGAGTCCCAACAGGTACTATTGCCCTTTCAGTCTCAGGAGGTATTACACAATATTCATATATCTGGAGTAATGCTGTTACAACCGAGGATCAATCTGCTGTTGAAGCCGGTATTTATTATGTAACGGTTTTCGATGATAATAATTGTCAGGTATTCGACACTATTTCAATTTCACAACCAGATGAAATAGTGATCCAACTAGTACCCCTTCATATTGCATGTTATGGTGAAACAACAGGTGAAGTCGACCTGACAGTATCAGGCGGTGTAGTTCCTTATGATTTTGAATGGTCAAATGCTGCAACTACCGAGGATATTGGTTCTCTCGATAATGGTATTTATTATATTACGATTACAGATTTGAACAACTGTTTTGTTATAGACAGCATTGAAATTACCGAACCCGAAGCTTTAATCGCTTCTATTACTGTATATAATGTTGATTGCAATAGTAGTTCCACCGGTGCAGCCGACCTTTCAGTAACCGGCGGAACACCTACTTATACCTATTTATGGTCGAATGGAGAAACATTAGCAACTAACTCAGGATTAATAGCCGGGACATATTATATTACTGTAACCGATTTTAACAATTGTGTAACCAATGACAGTGCCACAATTTCCGAACCGGAAATTATAGCTATAAACGGCACTGTGACTGATCCAACTTGTTTCAATGGCAGCGATGGCAGTATAGATATTAGTGTTACGGGAGGTATTTTACCTTATGCTTATAATTGGAATAGCGGTAATACTTCAGCCGATATTACGGGATTAACTGCCGGTTCTTATGTTATCACAATTACTGATGATAATAATTGTATTATGACTTCGACTATTGCAGTTACCGAGCCTCCGCAAATTGTCCTTTCTTCAAGCACAGTGCTTGCACATTGCAATACAGCCGATGGCGAAGCTACAGTCATTATTTCAAGCGGTGGAGTCGCTCCATTTAATTATATATGGGATGATCCGTCTGCACAAACTAATGAAACAGCAACAGGCCTGTTTGCCGGAACATATCATGTCACGGTTACTGACGCGGATGGTTGCTTTGCTACCAACACTATAATTTTAACAAACTTCAATAGTCCGGTCGCATCTATTGATACAGTTGTAAATGCTACCTGCTTTGGTTCTTGTGACGGGCAAATTTCTATTCTGGTTTCAGATGGAACTTTACCCTATTCATATTTGTGGAATGATCCAAATGGACAAACAACACAAACCGCCACCGACCTTTGTGCCGGCAGTTATACTATAATAGTATCAGATTCAACAGGATGTCAAGCGACAGCAACTGCTTCCATTTCAGCACCTGCCGGATTAATTGTAAATATCTCACATACCGATGTAATATGCAACAGCAATTGTAACGGTACTGCAACCGCTTCTGTGTCGGGTGGTACATCTCCTTATGATTATTCATGGTCTTCAACCGATTCAACAGCAAACATTTCTGACTTATGTGCAGGAATATATTATTTAACTGCCAATGATATTTACGGCTGTTCTATTATTGACAGCGTTCAGATTCTTGAACCCGAAATTCTTCAGACTGTGGTTTCAGGTACTGATATCTCATGTTATGGCAATGCTGATGGTGCTGCTTCTTTATCAATTTCAGGCGGTACATCACCTTATGCAATATTCTGGTCTGATAGCAGCACCGTCGAAAATCTTTCAAATCTTACCGCAGGATTATATTATGTGACTGTTACCGATGCAGAAGGATGTATAACGTCCGACAGTGTGAGCATTTCTGAACCCGACTCATTGTATATTACAATGGCTGTTACAGATATTCTTTGTAATGGCCTGTCAACCGGTGAAGTTGCTCTTTCCGTCTTCGGGGGAACATCACCTTATATATATTCATGGTCAAACGGTGATACAGGTGAAGATATTATAAATCTTCCTTCCGGAAATTATCTGGTAACCGTAACCGATGCTCATGGTTGCGTTGTTTCAGCCGGTGCCACTGTCACTGAACCGGATGCGCTTCTTATTACTTATATTGTTACACCAGAAGTCAGTAATAACGGAGCAATTGATATTACAGTCAATGGTGGTACAGTCCCATACACTTTTAGCTGGAGCAATGGTGAATCTTCTGAAGATATTAACAACCTTGCTCAGGGAATTTATACAATTACCATTACTGATGGAAACGGCTGTACTGCTGACGAAACTATTTTAGTCAATAATATTGTCTGTGCTTTGGTTCTTACACTGACATCAACCGAACCATTATGTTATGGTGCTGTAAATGGTGAAGCTATTGCAACTATATCAAACGGTACGGAGCCATATACATATTTATGGAGCATTGGTGATACAACTCTGGGTATTACAGGTATTGCAGCAGGTTCATATAGTGTCACCGTAGAAGATTCCACCGGTTGTATCGCTATTGATACTATTGTTATCGGCGAACCGCCACAACTTGTAGTTTCAGCTTATGGTACGGATATTACATGTAACGGTAACAATGATGGACAAGCCGAAGCTTTCATCTCCGGCGGAACATCTCCTTATAGTTTGCTGTGGAATACCGGCAGTTCGGCAGTTTCATTGAACAATTTGTCTGCAGCCGCTTATACTCTGACAGTTACTGATGCTAACGGATGCGAAGTCACAGGTAGTATTACTCTGACAGAACCGGAAGTTTTAAATCTGACATATATAGTTACCGAAGAAATTTCCGGAAATGATGGAGCTATTGATATTACTGTAACCGGTGGAATATTACCATATTCATTTTTATGGAGCACTTCAGAAACCACTGAAGACCTGACGGGACTTGCAGCAGGAGTATATACAGTTACTGTTTCCGATTCTAATCTTTGTCAGGTAATACAACCGGTTAACGTAACCAACGCAGCATGTTCACTTGCATTATCTGTTACTGGTTTTGATTTACTGTGTAACGGCGATAATTCAGGAATTGCAGTAGTAGTAGCTTCAAGTGGTACAGAACCTTATTCATATCAATGGAGCGATCCTTTGTCGCAAACCACTGATACCGCAACTGGACTTGATGTTGGTATTTATTATATTACTGTCACTGATGATTCCGGTTGTGTTGAATTAGGAGTGGTAGAGATTTTCGAACCTGCATTGTTGGAAGCAACTATTTCCGGAACAGATGTAGTATGCTATGGCGGCATTACAGGTGCAGCAGATCTTTCAGTTACAGGGGGAACGGCACCTTATTCATATTTGTGGGCAGCAGGAGAAACCGATGAGGATCTTATCACTCTTACAGCTGGATACTATGCTGTAACAGTTATTGATACAAATAATTGTGAAGCTTACACTGATATAACTATCGGCGAACCTGAAGCTCTGAGTCTTTCGTATATTGTAACAAATGAAGTTTCAGGCAATGACGGCGCTATTGACCTGACCGTTACCGGCGGTATTACACCATACGCTTTTGCATGGAGCAATGGAGAAAGCACAGAAGATATTGCAGGATTGACAGGCGACGATTATACGGTTGATGTTACCGATGCTAACGGTTGTATTATTAGCGAAACTATTACTGTTAGCTCGCTGCTATGCAACATGACGCTGACGACTACCGGCACCGACCTGTTATGTAACAGCGATTATTCCGGTACGGCAACAGCGATAGCCGAAAACGGAATGGAGCCATACTCCTACTTATGGAGCATCGGGCTTTGGACACCTACAATTACGGGTCTTTCAGCAGGGACATATTATGTGACGGTTACAGATAGTGCTGCATGCACCCTTTCTGATTCGGTAACAATTACCGAACCTGATGCTCTTGTTGCAACGATTGCAGGCACTGATGCTTCTTGTTATGGTACAACAGGAGCAGCCGATTTAACAGTAAACGGAGGTATTCCACCATATAGCTTCCTCTGGAGCAACGGAGAAACTTCTGAAGATCTATCAGGAATTGCAGCAGGTTACTATGATGTAACTATAGCCGATACCAACGGTTGTACAGCAACAGCAGACATAACTATCACCCAACCTGATGAAATAATTATTACTTATGTTGTTAGCGACGAAGTTCTTGGTAATGACGGCGCTATTGATATAACAATAACGGGAGGTATTCCGACATATAGCATTGTTTGGAGCAATGGTGAATATACCGAGGACATTGATAACCTGGCTTCAGGTTATTATACTGTCACAGTTACCGATGCCAATCTTTGCATTGCCGAAGAAACTATATATGTCAATCCGGCAGGTTGTTTATTGACAGTTACCACGATAGGAATGGATGTAGATTGCAATGGCGACTCTGTAGGAGTTGCATTAGCCATTGCAGAAAATGGCACAGAACCTTATACGTATTTGTGGGATTTTGGAGCTGTTAACGACACTGTCACAGATTTACCGGCCGGTACTTATTATGTGACTATCACTGATAGCGCCGGTTGTATTGAGTATGGCTCTGTTACAATTGCCGAACCGGCTGCTATTGTAGCTACCTTTGATATTACACCGATTTTATGCAATGGTGGTACCGCAAGTGTAACATTAGATATTACCGGCGGCACTCCTCCATATTCTGTTGATTGGAGCGGTGCAAATCCCGACAGTCTGACAGCAGGAATGTATATGGTATATGTTACCGATACTAAAGGATGTATCGGTTTCGGGGGTGTTTCTATCACTGAACCGGCACTTCTTACAGCAACTATTACAGGTTTTGATGCTTTATGTGCAGGAACAGCTACCGGACAAACCGATCTCACTGTCAGCGGCGGAACAGCACCTTATACTCATCTCTGGGATACCGGTGAAACTACCGAAGATTTATCAGGGCTCGCTGCAGGTTACTATGTTGTTACTGTCACTGATATAAACGGATGTAATGTAATTGCAGATGTCACAATCAGCGAACCGGATGCAATTGATATCACTTATGTTGTTACAAATGAAGTATTAGGAAATGACGGAGCAATAGATATTACAGTTACGGGCGGTATAGTTCCTTACGATTATCTCTGGAGCAATGCTGATACTACTGAAGATATCGGCGGATTAACTGCAGATATTTATTCAGTGACTGTTACCGATTTGAACGGTTGCTCCGAAATCGAATTTATAGCTGTAAATAACGATTCCTGCACACTCGTTGCCACATTAACCGGAGTTGATATTACCTGTAACGGATATGCTGATGGTATGGCTTATGTAACACTCACCGGTGCTGCACTGCCTGTAACATTATACTGGAACACAGGAGATACAACTGATACAATTGCTTCATTACAGCCAGGTTCTTATTGCGTAACTGTAACCGATAATGATGGATGTAATTTTGTTGAATGCGTTGACATTTACGAACCATTACCATTAGAAATTACTTTCAGCACAACTGATGACGATGGTTCTGGAAATGGAACGGCAACGGCAATTGTTACCGGCGGTATTGCTCCGTACTCTTATTTATGGAGCGATTCATCAGCTCAAATTACCGAAACAGCCGTTAATCTTACTTTCGGCCAATATTCGGTCATTGTAACCGATGACAATGGTTGTCAGATTTCCGATACGACTTATGTAGATCCTGTTAATATTATTGAGATATCTGACATATTTACTGCCGAGCTTTATCCAAATCCATTCACTGATAAGCTGACACTTAGTGTTACAACAAACAAGAATGAAAGGATAAAGATTCAGATTTTCGATGGAACAGGAAAAGCTGTTCGAAATCTAACATCCGGCTTGTTTACAGGGGAAAATACTGTTACAATTGATATGTCGCACTATGCGAGCGGAATTTACACCGTGAAGCTGCTCAGAGGAGAGCAAATAACTACATGGAGGGTTATTAAATCAAATAACTAACCTTAATCAAAACAAAAGAGGCAACCCACAAGGTTGCCTTTTTTGTTTATATATAATAATAATAACATAACAATAAAAAGTCTTTTTAGAAAAAAATTTTGCAAATTCAAAAATTTCGTATATTTACAACAAATTAAAACTTTATGCGTATGAAAAAGCTCATCCTTATTTCAGCAGTCTTTATAAACCTTATGTGGTTTACAATTCCATTTTCTGTAGCTCAGATTATCTATACAGATATCGAGCCGGATACGACGATTACTATTCCTTCTATATTGGATGCTCCTTCACAAGGATTTGCATTTGACCTTGATTTAGATGGAAATAATGATTTTATATTTGGAACCACTTATTTCTCTTATGGAAATGGAAATAAAGCACGGCAATCGTTAATTTCTAGACTATCGGGTTCTGATAATTTTGTTTCTGGTGCATGTTTATTTGGTGACATTTTTACAATAAATGAATCTGATACAATTAACTCTGAAATAATATGGTATGGTGTAATGTACTTTGAATGTGTTTATTATATATACCCTCCTCCTCCTTCATGTCACTTCTACAGCAATAATACATATATATGCTTAAAGTTAGTAAAAGGCGATACTGCTTATTACGGCTGGGCGCGTATAGCTGCCGACGCCAATTCCGTAACCATAAAGGATTACGCATGGAATACTGTCCCT
>JACQWN010000048.1 GCA_016209245.1 Bacteroidia bacterium | reverse complement strand
TGAATGAAACTACCGGGAACATCTCAAAAGATTTGCTACAATTTATAAATCAGGAAAACGAAGCCGCAAGCAAGAATTTAGAATTTTGGAATTTGGAATTTAAGAATTTAAGTTCTAAGCTGAATGAAACTACCGGGAACATCTCAAAAGATTTGCTACAATTTAAAAATCAGGAAAACAATAATATTATTAAGTTAAATACTGAATTTATCAATTTGAATAGTAATATTATACATGGAATAGAAACTATTAATTCAGATATAAAGCAAAATCTGATTCAGTCAAAAAATGAACAATTTAAGGCACTGGAAAGCCTCATTTCATCTATGAAGTGGGAATTATCAACAACTTACGATAGAATTGATGCTCTACTTTCAATTCATCAGCTTATTGAATTAAATAACTCATTACCAATAATGAACGATTGGACTATATCATCAGATTTCGGACAGGTCTTAATAAAAAACATTTTATCACAAAGCAATGGAGATGTTATAGATATTGGTTCCGGTATTACAACTATTTTATCAGGATATGCTTTAAAGAAAAGAGGCAATGGAAAAGTAATTTCTTTAGAACATGATACTGAATATTTCAAAAAAACCAAACTTTTGATTGAAGAACATAAATTAGATGAAATTATTGAGCTTTATCATTGCCCCTTGATTGAATATGACATTAATGGAGAGAAATGGTTATGGTATGATATTCAAAATATTAAATTCTCAAACAATATTGGTATTATTATAGTAGATGGTCCACCCGGTTCAATACAAAACATGGCCAGATTTCCTGCAATCCCGATATTAAAAAAATATATTGGAGAAAAAACAATCATTTTGCTTGATGACGGAGGCAGGGAAGACGAAAAGAAGGTAGCAGAAACATGGGAGAGTTGCTATAATTTGAAGAAAAGATTTATCAAAAATCATAAAGGTTTGTTTGAATTATATAAATAATATTAGTTAACGATGGAAAATAAATTTATAATTAATATCTATTATATAAAGGAAAGATTAGTAAAACATAAAGTTAAGTATATCAAACCAAATCACTCTTTTAAAATAATAATTATAAATATCTTATTAAAAGTAATTGATATTTTCTTTGAATTAATCTATGTTCCAAAAGATATATTATTAAGTAAATTTATTTATAACGAATCTTACTATCTTGCTAATAATCCGGAAGTGTCCGAATTGGTGAAGGAAGGAAAAATGAAAGCATCAGAGCATTGGAGAAAGATAGGTGTTAATAAAGGGTTAGTAGCAAATTCGATGTTTAATGTTATATATTATTTGAATAATAATTTAGACTTAAAAGAGTATTTCCAAAAAGATTATAAAGGTGCGGCAAAGCATTGGCTTGAATAATGATAAAAAAGCTTTAGGTGATAGTTTTATCAAAGCAGCTAATCATTGGATAACATACGGAGAAAAAGAAGAGAGGCGAGGTGCGGCTGATGAAATAAGAGAAATAAAAACTGATGAAAAAGAGTTGTTGAAATATGTAAAATCTTATGGCATCCCTAAAATAAAAATTTATCCTAAGGTTTCAATAATTATTGTAAATCGTAATGGGATTGAACATTTAAAAAATTTAGCGAATAGCATTTATGAAAATACATTCTATCCATACTTTGAACTGATTTTTGTTGACAATAATTCTGATGATAACTCCAAAGAGTTTATCAATACGGCTTTCAAAAATCCGGTTCTCATTGAAAATAATTTCAATGAATCATTTTCAAAAGCAAATAATCAAGGCGCAGAGAAAGCTACCGGGGAGTTGTTACTTTTTTTAAACAATGATATTATCCCATTATATGGTTGGTTGCCACGTATGGTATATACATATTTCAAATACGGGAAAGAAACTGTTGGTTCAGTTGGTTCAAAATTAATATATCCGGAACAACACCAAACCCTTCCATTAAGAATACAGCATCGTGGTATTTCTTTTAGTCTTTCTAAGGATTTTATTCGCCCGATTAATATAGGAACAGGAGATAACCCCTTTTATGATGATGACCCAGGTGTTGAAAGAATAGCTAATACTGCAGCTTGTTTAATGATAGACAGAAATAAATTTACCGAGGTTGGCGGCTTTGATGAAAGCTATATTTATGGTTATGAAGATGTAGATTTAGGACTAAAATTAATAAAAAGGGGATATAAAAATATTTTTTGTAAAGAAAGCATCTTGTATCATAATGAATTTGGCACTCAAACCCAAAATACAACTGATGAATTAAGAAACAGAAGATTAAATAACATTGCTGTGCTTAAGAAAAAATGGGGAGATTATATTAAACAAAATTACTGGGATAGCATTCTTGATAATAAAAAAGATATGTTTTCTTTCCATCCGCTTCATGTAGCTATTATAGTAAGTGAAGATAATCCTGAAACAACTCTAGGTGATTATTTTACTGCTACTGAACTGAAGTTATCAATGGAAAAAATTGAATGGCATGTTACTTTAATTCCGAGAACAGGTGGTAATAACTGGCATGTAATACCAAATAATGTTCAGGTCGTTATTAACCTATTAGACGAATGGAATCCTTTAGCAGTAATTTCTGAGAATAAATCGCTTATTAAAATCGCCTGGGCAAGAAATTGGTTTGACAAATGGGCTAAACATCCTGGATTTGCTGATTACGATATTATTATTACTTCAAGCAAAAACGCTATTCCATTACTTCAAAAACATACTTCTTCCCCGATTTATTTTATGCCAATTGCTACGAATCCTGAGAGATTTTTAAAGGGAGAAAAAAAAGGAAAATATAGTTCAGATTATTGTTTTACCGGTAGTTATTGGGGTCATCCGAGAGAAATTATTGATTTTTTAAATCCTCAGAAATTAGGTAAATATAAAGGAAAAATATTTGGTGAGAATTGGGATAAGTTTGAAAAATTTAAAGAAATTAATCATGGATTTATTCCTTACGAAGATATTAAAGATGTATATGCAAGCACAAAATTACTGATTGATGATGCAAATACAGTAACTAAACCATGGGGTTCGGTAAATTCCAGGGTTTTTGACGCGTTGGGAAAAGGTGTATTAGTTATTACAAATGGAGACATAGGAAGCAGGGAAATTTTTAATGGGTTATTACCTGTTTATCATAGTGAAGAATCTCTGACAAAATTAATAGATGAATATTTATCTGATGAAAAAAAAAGAAAATACCTTGTGAAAAAATTACAAACAATTGTATTGGAAAACCATACTTATGACAATCGTATAAAATTTATCAAATCCATTTTAAAAAAGAGGAGCGCTCAAAAATCACTAGTTATTAAAATACCTGCTCCAAATTGGGATGTTGCAGAAGAATGGGGAGATTATCATTTAGCACTTGGTCTAAAAAAGTCTTTTGAGAAGCAAGATATTAAAGTTAAGCTGCAGGTTTTAAATGAATGGAATGACACAACAGATATTGATTATGATTACGTTCTGGTCTTGAGAGGATTAAGTAAATATAATCCTAAATCTCATCATTTGAATCTGATGTGGAATATCAGTCATCCCGACAAAATTGCAATTGAAGAATATAATTTATATGACCATGTTTTTGTCGCATCAGATTATTACGCACATCTTCTTTCTCAGAATATAGATTCTCCTGTTTCTGCTCTGTTGCAATGTACTTCTACTGAATTATTTTTTCCTCCCGAAGAGTCAGTAAAAAATGAATTACTTTTTGTAGGAAATTCAAGAAAAAAATATAGAAAAATTCTTAAAGATCTTATCCCTACTGATAGAAATCTTTCTGTTTATGGAACGAATTGGAAAGGTTTAATTCCTGATAAATACATAAAAGGAGAACATATTAAAAATAATGAATTAAACAAATATTATGCAGGTGCGTCTGTTCTTTTAAATGACCATTGGGATTCAATGAGGGAAAATGGATTTATATCAAACCGGATATTTGACGGATTGGCTTGCGGGGCGATTATTCTTTCTGATAGTGTAAAAGGTTTAAAACTATATCAAAGTTAAATGCAAAATAAGAACTGGCTTCGCAAATTAATTAAACAATTTTGAAATTCCGATACAATAAAATATTATGAATAAAATAAAATCAAAAAAAGTAAATGTCGGTTGTGGTCAATATTGTAGAGAAGGATGGATAAACATTGACATACAGCCATTTAAGACAGTAGATGTAGTAATGGATGTTACAAAAGAATGGAAATTTCAGAATCTGACTCATATATATGCCGAACATTTTATTGAACATCTTTCGCTTGAACAGGGAATGAATTTCTTGGTTAATGCCGGTAAATCATTAGGGAAAAATGGTTTAATCAGGTTATCTACACCTAACATTGAGTGGGTTTTAAAAACTCATTATAAATTTGATAAGTTAAATGATAATGAATCTGCTCTTGATAGTGTAACAGCTATAAACCGTGCTTTTCATGGATGGAATCATAAATTTTTATATTCTCCTTTTTTGCTTAAAGAATTGTTAATTCAAATTGGATTTAAAAATATTAATTTTAAAGATTATAAGAAAAACGATATTCCTGAATTCAAAGGAATTGAAGAACACATAAGTTTTGCAATGTTTGCCGGTAGTCCAAGTGTTATAATTATTGAAGCGGAAAAATCAGATGAAATAATATTCCCAACCGACTTTTATATGATATTAAAAGAAAAATTTATTAAATATGATAATGCAGTCGGTTAGAATTTTATGAGAATATTACATTTACTGGAAATATGTTACTTCTTTTGTCATGCGTCTTAATGACAGATAATAAACTACATAAATACTTAAGAATAATAATTTAAAAATTTATTAATATGGAAAAAGAAACTAAATTTCAGTCGAATGTATCAAGTTCACAAACCAATCAGCCACAAAAAGTATTAAAGCTAAGATGGTGGCAAAGCCAGCACATAATAAAACATTGCTAAAACAAGGAATTGTCGGTTATTTTGATTTATACGAACTTAATGAGAGTAGTATAACTTCAGGAATTGAACTGGCAAAAAAACAGAATCTTGAAAACAGGCTCAGGTTTATTCATGGAAATGCTTTTGAACTTATCAGAAAACCTGACCAATACGATTTGGTTCACTGGAACAATTCATTACATCACATGATAAATGTTGAAGAAGCTGTTAAATGGAGTAGAAATGTACTCAGGTATGGCGGCCTTTTTTATATGGATGATTTTATCGGGGCTTCAAGATTTCAGTGGGATGATGAACAACTGAGAATTGCTACAAAAGTAAGAAATGTTTTTAGCAAAACAAAGTATCTGTCTGATCCGAATGCTAAGGATAAATTTTTACCAAGTGAAATGAAGAAACCCAATCTTGAAAAATTTATTAGCAGTAATCCGTCTGAAGCTGCTGAGTCTGACAAAATTATTGATACAGTAATAAAATATTTTCCTAATGCAGAAATCCAAAAAACAGGAGGTGTTATTTACCACTTGGTTTTATCTAATATGCTTCACAATTTTGATGAAAATACTGATAAGATTTTATTAGATCTACTTTTATTAATTGATGAGCTTTGTATTGATTTAGGGCAATCTCATTATGGTGTTGCGCTGGCTATAAAAGAAAAGATGTAAAAAAATGTCTCAAATATTAAGAAGAACATATAATATTTAGTTAACGATGGAAACAAAAACTGATGAAAAAAAGTTATTAAACTATGTAAAATCTTTGGGTATTCCTAAATTAGAAAGTTACCCCAAGGTTTCAATAATTATTGTGAATCATAATGGGATTGATTTTTTAAAAAATTTGGCGAATAGTTTTTATGAAAATACATTCTATCCAAATTTTGAATTGATTTTTGTTGACAATAATTCAAGTGATAATTCCAAAGAGTTTATCAATACTGCTTTCAAAAATCCGGTTCTCATTGAAAATAATTTCAATGAATTATATTCAAAAGCAAATAATCAAGGTGCAGAGCAAGCAAGCGGGGAGTTACTACTTTTTTTAAATAATGATGTTACCCCATTATATGGTTGGTTGTCGCGTATGGTATATACATATTTCAAATATGGGAAAGAAATTGTCGGTTCGGTTGGTTCAAAATTAATATATCCCCCACAACATCGGGCTTTTCCATTAAGAGTACAACATCGTGGTATTTCTTTTAGTATTTGTAGTGGTTTTATTTGCCCAATTGATATGGGAAAAAGAGATGATCCTTTTTGGAATAATGAGTCATGTGATGAAAGAATAGCTAACACTGCAGCTTGTTTAATGGTGGATAGAAATAAATTTATCGAAGTTGGTGGCTTTGATGATAGCTATATTTATGGTTATGAAGATGTAGATTTAGGATTAAAATTAGTAAACAGGGGATACAAAAATATTTTTTGTAAAGAAAGCTTCCTGTATCATAATGAATCTAGTACTATAGCCAGAAATACAGTTAATGAATTAAGAAATAGAAGATTAAATAACATTGCTGTGCTCAAGAAAAAATGGGGAGGCTATATTAAACAAAATTACTGGATTAACCTTCTTGATAATAAAAAAGATATGTTTTCTTTTCAATCACTTCATGTAGCTATTATAGTAACTGAAAATAATCCTAACACAGGCACAGACGATTATTATACTGCTGCCGAACTGAAGTTATCAATGGAAAAAATCGGATGGCATGTTGTTTTAATTCCAATGAAAGGTGGGGTTATACCAAATAATGTTTGGGTTGTTATTAATCTGGCAGATGCATGGAATCCATTACTGGTAATTTCTAAGAATAAAGCATTTATTACAATTGCCTGGCTAAGAAATTGCTTTGACAAATGGGCTACACAACCCGGATTTGCTAATTACGATATTATTATTTCTTCCGACAAAAAGGCGATTCCATTACTTCAAAAACATACTTCTTCCCCAATTTATTTTTTGCCAATTGTTACTAATGTATTGGAAAGCCATACTTATGACGAGCATGTAAAATTTATCAAATCCATTTTAAAAAAGAGGAGTATTCAAAAATCAATGGTCATTAAAATACCATCTCCAAATTGGAATGATGTAGAAAGATGTGGAGATTATCATTTGGCGCTTGGTCTAAAAAAATCTTTTGAGAATCAAAATATTATAGTTAAACTGCAGGTTTTGAGTGAATGGAATGACACAGCAGACGTTGATTATGATTACGTTTTGGTCTTGAGAGGATTAAGTAAATATAATCCTAAACTTCATCATGTAAATTTGATGTGGAATATTAGTCATTTTGAAGAAATTAAAATTGAAGAATATAATTTATATGACCATGTTTTTGTCGCATCAGAGTATTACACACGTCATCTTTCTCAAAACATAGATTCTCCTGTTTCTGCTCTGTTGCAATCTTCTGCTGAATTATTTTTTCCTCCCGAAGAGTCAATAAAAAACGAACAGCTTTTTGCAGGAAAAGAAGCAGTTGAAATTATTAAACAAAATCACCACACTTTTGATGATAAAGTCACTCAAATTATTATGGTATTAAAAGAAAAAGTTATTAATATAGATAATGAAAGAAAAAAGAAATTCGAGTTAAATGTATCAAGTTCACAAGCCAATCAGCCACAAAAAGTATTAAAGCTAAGATGGTGGCAAAGCCAGCACATAATAAAACATATTAATCATTTAGTATGCGGTGATTATGTTGGAGGTTTTTCTCAAGGTCTTACTAATAGAGTAAAAGACTTGTATGGAGCCAAACTTCCATTTAAAAAAGGTATATCAGTTGGCGGCAGGAACGGTTTAAAAGAAATGAGTTTGCTAAAACAAGGAATTGTCGGTTATTTTGATTTATACGAACTTAATGAGAGTAGTATAACTTCAGGAATTGAACTGGCAAAAAAACAGAATCTTGAAAACAGGCTCAGGTTTATTCATGGAAATGCTTTTGAACTTATCA
>JACQWN010000246.1 GCA_016209245.1 Bacteroidia bacterium | reverse complement strand
TTACACAAGAGTTTATAATAACTACATCAGCGGTCAGCAAGTTGGTGTACATGTAAAGAGCGCTACCAGCTCAAATAATGAATTATATTTTAATTCGTTTTACAACACGCAGCGAAACCTGAATTTCTCCAAACCAGGAACAAATGCGAACTGGAAAATAAAGAATAATATTTTCTATGCAACAAGCACTGTTGCAAACGACGCCTGTGTTTTCATAAAAGGAAACAGTCAATTTGCCGAGTGCGACTATAATTTATATTATGTGCCGAACGGGGCGAGGGTAGCGATATTTGATGGCATAAAATACACAACCCTGGCAAGCTGGAAGGCGGTTGACCATGAATTGACAGGAGGAAACGGCGATGGAAATTCTATTCAAGGAAATCCTGAATATAAAGTTCCGAATACAGGGAATTTGGATATTGAGCATAGTTCAGCATGCTTTGGCGCCGGGATTGACATAGCCGGCATTGATAAAGACATTTATGACACCCAAAGGCAGTCGCCGCCTTCGATTGGCGCCTGCGAGGTGACGCCGCTTGCAGTTACTTATAAAATAGTTCCAGTTTCTGTGGATTCACTAGGTTCAATTGAACTGAATATTACCGGAGGATTTCCGCCATATACAATTCTTTGGAATGATGAAGAACTACCGTCTTTTGAGGAGGTAGTTGCAGAACTTAATGCTGACAGCAGCAAATATAATTAGTAAAGAATTTCCAGCTACAATAAGTCTAATTAATTTACAAAAGACCGGAACAAGTGCTGTCGGTATTCGGCCCATAGATACTACTCAGTCATCAGATTATAAAGATCTTTTATACGGTTTCTATTTAGATGAAGGAAAAATACAAGTGATACGTGATGGAAATAGACTGAATATAATTGGTTGGTACGAACAAGGCGATAATTTGAAAATGATAATTGATAATAGCGGTATTAACTATTATTTAAATGATAAAAAAATATATAATATAGCAACAATCGCTAATTTAGAATATCAAACTGATTTTCTTTTATATAGTAAAAATGCCACGTTGAAACCTATTATTTTTTCACTGAATCCTGTAATAATGTCAACCATTAATAATGCAACATGTGAAGAACCCAATTCAGGAAGTATTTTAGTTACATTTTTATACAGCAGTAAAATAATTGTAAACTATACATGGTCGGGAGAAGGTGTTGTACAAGGAAGTGCGAATCAATACGACCTCTCTGCAGGGACATATTATTTGACTATTACTTATAGTATTGGTTCGATAAGCTATAAGATTAAAAAAACTTATCAAATAGGCACAACTCTAGAATGGTACGAACATATAAATCTTGTTGTATCGTCAATTAATAAAATAACCAAGTTCAGCAGTGACGGATATGATGCGTTGGCATATTCAAAAAATTATTTGATACCAGGTGAAAATGGCTGGGTTAAATATTTTTATACACAACCGGTTAAAATAGATTATTTAGCTTTTGGACTTGCAGACAATATAAACCAGTCATCATATTATAAAGAAGTAATAAATTATGGTTTTAGTGTATATTATAAAAAATTTAGCAACTTTTCATATTATATCCTTAAAGTATTGCACGAAGGATCTGAATATCCTTATCTAATGAGCGGCATTAAATTTACTTTCAAAGTCGAGAAAAGCGGAATACAAATGAAATACTTCAGAAATGGACAACAACTTCCTCCTCCTACCGGAGTTGACTTTACAATTTCTGAAGATAGGTTGTTATTTGCAAAAGCGAATCTATATTATTACAATAGTACAATTATTAAAACTAACGCCAGTTTTGGATGTATTCCATTATCATATTGTATTTTACAAAAAAAGACGGATGGCGGTTATTATATAACAAATAGCTGTAAATTATGTTTTAAATATTTTGAAGAATATAATGATTTAGATAAATCACTTTCCTATAAGTTATATCAATTGCCTGATAATGATATTCCTATTAATCAAGATATGATTATTTCTTATGGAGATAACCGATTTAGCATGGATATAAGTTCATTAAGCGAAGATATTTTATATATTCTTGAAGTAATAAATCAAAAGGATGAAAAATGGTATTTAAGATTTATGAAAAATGATTGTAATTAATTAATAATCATTTATGAAAACAATAAACAGCAACAGAGTACAAATTATATGTTTCTTAATATTAATATTTTGCATGATGACTGTTATTTGTTATTTGTTTTTTTCATTTCCTCATACTGCTTATATTAACAATACCAGGGTTTTTGAAGAATTTCATTATAAGAAAGAACTAGAGAAGAAATTTGATGCTATACGTAATACACGAAAAAATCTTTTAGATAGCCTGGCATTGAGAACAGAACTGATGAGCGAAAAAATCAAATCAAAAAAGCAGGTATCGGAAGAGTTGTACTTGGAATTTGAGAATATGAAAAAAGAGTATTACCTTAAAAAACAACAATTCGATGAAGATAACAATACATTGCTTAATAAATATGACAATGAAATCTGGATGCAATTAAATCAATATATAAAGGAATATGGTGACCTCAATAATTACAAATATATTTTTGGCACAGCCGGTCTGGGAACATTGATGTACGCAAAAGAATCGGAAGATATTACCGATGAAGTTATTGAATTCGTAAATAAAAAATATGAAGGAGAATAGATATAAAAAGAATACAGAATACAGAATACAGAATACAGAATACAGAATACAGAATACAGAATACAG
>JACQWN010000618.1 GCA_016209245.1 Bacteroidia bacterium | reverse complement strand
TTTGGTTGCTTTTAAGAAGCTGCTCAAGCTCATGTAAAAAGACAAAGGTTCTGCATTGGGCGATTTCATCTTTATATTGCTTCAAAGATGAAAGAGTAGCATATTGATTGACCACAACTAGTGAATTATAATCAACTAAAATATTCAAATTATAGTTATGATCCGGTATTGCAGTAATTTCTACACCATGTTCATTATCTTTCCAGGTTATAATATTCTTTATAGTATAATATTCCTTTTTTTCTTCCTGTTCAATGATACCTGCCTCAATTATTGCGTCAACGAATTGCTTTGCACTTCCATCTAAAATAGGAATTTCACAAGCGTTTATCTGTATCAGGATATTGTCAATTTCAAGCCCGGCAATAGCAGAAAGTACATGTTCTACAGTAAATATTTTTACTCCGTTCGATTCAATAGCCGTACCCCTTGATGTGTCGCTTACATTTTCAACAATAGCGGAAATGACAGGTTTTCCATCTATATCAACACGTTGAAATTTATAACCGGAACCAGGCTGAGCGGGCAGAAAAGTAATTTCACTCTCCAAGCCGGTATGCAATCCGGTACCTTTTAAACTAACTGCTTTAGCAATCGTTTTTTGTTTTTCTGTCATATAATAATTATTTATGTTCTAGAGAGGATAGAATGTAAACCGAAATGTAGAGACGTCCAAATTGGGCGTCTCTACATTTCGGTTTACATTCCGTCCTCTCTAGAGACGTTGCATGGAACGTCTCTATTATAAATCGGCAATTAATTCCTTAATTATTAAAGTCATTTTGAGTTCAGCTTTATTCGCTACCTTTTGCACTTCTTCATGTGTTACTTTAACTATTTTTCCAGGAACACCCAAATCAGTAATAATGGAAATAGCAAAACAGGATAATCCCATTTGGCGAGCAACAATTACTTCAGGAGTAGTTGACATTCCCACAGTATCGGAGCCAATAATTCTAAAATATTTATATTCTGAAGGGGTTTCAAATGTCGGGCCTGTAGTTGCAGTATATACACCTTTTTGAATCTTAATTTTATGCTTTTTGGCAATTGTTTCAGCTTTTGCTATTAAAATTTTACTGTAAGCTTCGCTCATATCAGGAAAACGAGGGCCAAATTCACTATTATGTTTTCCTATTAATGGATTTGATATTAAATTAATATGGTCGGTAATTATCATAAGGTCTCCGATTTTGTAATCGGGATTAACACCTCCGCTTGCATTTGAAAGAAACAAATATTTAATGCCAAGAAATTTCATCATTCTTACCGGAAAGGTTACCTGTCCGACAGGGTATCCTTCATAATAATGAAATCTGCCTTGCATTGCAATGACTTTTTTTCCGCCAAGAAAGCCAAAAATAAGCTTTCCGCTATGTCCCTCAACCGTCGAAACCGGAAAATTCGGAATTTCTTCATATTTAAGCACATGATGTATGTCAATCTCCTTGACAAGCCCACCAAGACCTGTTCCTAAAATTATTCCAACTTCAGGTTCAATTTTAACTCTTTTCTTTATGAAAGAAACTGTTTTCCGTACTTCTTGCAACATAATCAATTATTTGTTTATCAAAGGATTTATTATTATCAGATAAAAATTTTACTTTAATTGGAATATAGAATAAATTCATTTTTATTTCCTGCGAAAGATAAATATTTTCTTGCAAACGTACAGCATCTTTTTCAGTTGTAATTATTAACTTGTTCTTTTCTTCGAGAGAATTGTATTTTTTTTCAATATCGGTTATATCGCTTTTTTTGTATTTATAATGGTCTCTGAACTTAATGTGTTCAATTTGAGCAGATATTGATTTAAGATATTCGATAAAAGGAGCAGGGTGAGCGATGCCTGTGATCACAAGGACAGATGTGTTATTTTTTCTGATTAATTCAGTTGAAATTTCAGGAACATTTCCGGGAAAAACCGGTAAAGGTTCTCCATAAACGATTGTTGAAAAAAATAACGGCTGATATGGAAACGGAGCTATTTGATTAAGAATAATTCGTTGTTCGATAGGTTTCAGCTTTTCAGGCGCTTTGCTAATAATAATAATATTTGCACGTGAGCGATTATGGACACTTTCGCGAAGTGTTCCGACAGGAAGCAGGAAACGATCGGCTAAAGGGCGGTTAAAATCAATAAGAAGAATATTGACAGCAGGTTTCACCCTTCTGTGCTGAAAAGCATCATCAAGTACAATTATATCGGGTGAATCTCCTGAATTATTATTAATCAGCTTATTGATGCCATTTACTCTATTACGGTCAACAGCCACGATGATTTCAGGTAATTTCTGCTTAATCTGCTTTGGTTCGTCGCCCGCTTCAATGCATGAAGAATCGGTTGTCACGAACCTGAATCCCCTTGATTTGCGCTTATAACCTCTGCTAAGAACAGCAACTTTAAACCGTCTTTTAAATAAATCGGCCAGATATTCAACATGAGGAGTTTTGCCGGTTCCCCCAACAGTAATATTACCAATTGAAATAACCGGAATATTAAACTCTATGCTATGTAAAACTTTGAAATCGTATAAAAAATTTCTTAATCCGGTTGCAAAACCATATAACCATGATACCGGCAGTAAAAACCAACGCATTTTATTATTTAATATATATTAATATCATATGGTAATCTTGCCTGTATGCCGCGAAAGCTCATTGCATTATAAAAATGACCGAAGTATTTATTATATTCGAGCAGATATTTACTGTTTATTGAAATTTTAGTATTACCGATTAATTCTTTTACTAATTTTTCAATAGGGTCTTCCTGTTCGGGCAGCTCAACAATTTTATATTTCTCTAAACCCGCTTTGTTTGCAGCAATTTTAATAGCTGCTGATAATCCGCCAAATTCATCAATCAGCTTAATATTTTTAGCATTGGCTCCACTCCAAACTCTGCCCTGACCAATGCTGTCAACCTCATTAACCGGAATGTTCCTGCCTTCTGCAACATGAGAAGTGAATATTGTATATATATCGTCAATTTCTTTCTGAATTACTTGTTCTTCTGACGGTGTCAGGCGGCGGAAAACCGTGCCAATATCTGAGCTTGCATTGGTTTTTACGACATCGCTTGTAATACCGAGCTTATTATTCAGCAATTCCTTCCCGTTCCAAAGCACTCCGAAAACTCCGATGGAACCTGTAATTGTATTTTCACTGGCAAGAATCATATCGGCTTTACAGGAAATATAATAGCCGCCCGATGCTGCAACATCGCCCATGGAAACGATTACCGGCTTAATCTGCTTAAGAAGTGTTATTTCACGCAATATAACATCAGAGGCGATAGCATCGCCTCCGGGTGAATTTACTCTAAGTACAACGGCTTTTATATTACTATCGAGCCGTGCTTGCCGAATAGCTTCTGAAATAGTTTCCGAACCGATGGTTGTCTCATCTCCTTGTCCCTGTATTATATTCCCCGATGCAAATACTACCGCTATTTTTTCTTTGATTAATCTTTTATTCTTCCGTTTTTCTGGTTGCTTTGTATAATCTGCAAGATTTACAAATTCAAGCTCTTTTTTTAACGGGATACCCGACAGCTTCTTCAGAAGAATTATTACATCATCATAATAGACAAGACTATCAACAAGCTTATATTTTATAGCAGATTCGCCATCGGTGATTAATAAGCTGTCAGCGTAATTGTTTAATTTTGCCGTATCAATGCTTCTTTGTTCCGAAATGCCGTTCAGAATATGGTCCCAGATTGATTTTACATAAGTAAAAGTCTGTTCATGGTTCTCCCTGCTCATTTTATCGCAAATAAGCGGTTCTACAGCACTTTTAAACTTTCCGTGACGGATAATTTGCGGTTCTATTCCTAATTTTTCGAGTGTCCCTTTAAAAAATAATAATTCGGCATTAAGCCCTTTAAATTCCAATAATCCTACAGGGTTAAGATATATTTTATCTGCAACAGAAGCAAGGTAATATGCAGGTTGTGTGTAAATATTGCTGTATGATATTATAAATTTTTTCGATTCTTTAAAATCGAGCAGAGCATCCCTGATTTCTTCAATAGTAGCTATACCGGCAGGTATGGCATCAACTTCAAGATAAATGCCTTTGATTTTGTCATCTTGTTTCGCTTTAACGATATTTTTTAAAATATCATTAAGCCCGATTTTTTTTTCAGGTTTCATTTTAACCCAATCGAAGTTTTCCATGGGATTGTTTGAAGTTCTGTCGGTAATTTCCGAATCAAGCGTTATTTTCAGAATTGAATTCGGCTTGAGTCTTTTGACATCCTGCTCATAAAGACTTCCTAAAGAGGCAATAATACCCACTAAAATAAGAATAATAATTATAAAACCCGCAACTATTCCTATTATCGAGCCAAGCAGTGTGGCTAATAAATATTTAAAAAAACTTTTCATTGTAGTTAATTTTTAAGTTTTATCAGTGTCGGGATGACTAAAAACTATGTCGGTGTAATTATCGTTGAAGTCATCCCGAAACTAACATAAAATACTTAATTGTGTACTTGAAGTCACCCCGACACTTTAATAAATTTAACAACTTTGCAAATATAAATTATTTTTTATAACTACTCGCTAAAAAACAATTTGAGAAGTAACTACTTTGGTAAATTAGATTAACACACTGATTTATCAGGGTGATTAAAGTAAAGTTGAAAAAAATTCTCGCTGAATTGTCACTGACAGGTAAATTGATTAACAATTTTTATTTATGTTTGTAAAAAAAATAATTATTCGGTTATAATCGGTTATATTTTAACCAGATTTATGAATAATGCAGGCTAATATTTGACGATAAAAATATATAAGAGAAATAAACACAATTGCGTTTATACAAACGTTACCAATAAGCACAACGTTTAACTATTAATTAAATATAAAAATTATGAGACAACTATTAATTTTATTTGTGTTTTTTAACTCAATGCTCATTAAAGGGCAAGATAAGAATTGTAATGTTAACGAATTAGAAAACAGCGGATATGAATTAATTGGAAAAGAAGTTACTGTAAAGGCACAATTTGGTGAATTAAGTAATACATGGGTAAATGAACTCCCATGGGTATTGGGAAAATGGGAATCGCCTGAGGGATTGAAAAAAGAATATTTTCCACAAGAGGCCAATAAATGGCTTGGCTTTTCAATTCATTCCACACCAAATGAAAATAACTCTTACATGTTCCAAATGTGTTTTGCATCAAAAGAAAAATTTAAAGTTCAATTATTGTCTTTAAAAACATATACAGATATTATTGAAATTAAAGGAACTATTTTTAATTATAAAATTAATAACTATGTAGGTTTATTAGTTAATGAAATTAGAGTTATAACAGATGCTACAGAAGATAAAAAAAATAAAAAAGGCGGATTTAAAAAAATTTTACAGAAATTAGATTCTATCAATATAAAAATTAACAATTTAAATAAAATTGATACCGCCACTTCAACAAATAATAAAAACATATTAATAATTTCAGTTAGCACTATTATAGGGCTTTTGCTGGGATTAATTATTGCAAAAAATCTATGGAAAAAATAATTGAAAACTTGAGAAAATTTTATGCAAAAGAACGATTTCATCTATTTGGCGTAATTTATGATAATCGAACTTTAAAATTAAATAATGAATTTAAAGATTATATTGAAAGTGAATTTAATTTACAAATTCCAGAAAATGCATTTATAGGATTTGATTATCATTTAGATTGGTTATATGCTAGTGTCTTGACAATTTAAAAATGAAACATTGAAAACAATTTTTTAATCCAGACCTCACAGGTTTTAGAAACCTGTGAGGTCTTAAAATTAAATTG